>JBNLCD010000104.1:2741-12511 GCA_050303635.1 Anaerolineae bacterium | reverse complement strand
CGAACTTTCATTTCCTAAGCTGTGATCAAGTTAAGCAATCAACAAGGATCACAGTCATGTTCAACTCAACGCAAACTCACTCAAACAGCAAATTCAACAGCATCATTTTAATCGCTTCCGTCATAATCTTTTTGATCAGTCAATTTACCGCCATTTACGGCAATGCTTCGGCTGATGGTCCCACCGCCGCTAACCTGAACGTGAATGACCTGTACGATATGGCCATTAACGGCAACGGTCAATCCGCTGTGAACCAAGTCGCCGATGTAGCCTACAGCTTGGGTCAATGGCAACCCGCCCCCGGCGATGCAGTTGCTTACGACGGTCTGATGAGCATTCATATTCGCGGCGCAATGGTTGATTACGATGATGTTCCCGCCATCTGCCGTGACAAGAACCAAGTTCCCGACCCAGCCGCTTGTGTCGAAACCTTCCGCGCTCAAGAAAAGCAAGTTCGGTTCGGACGCTCCTTCTTCAGCACACCCGAAGCGGATGGCACCGTCAGCTTACGCTTCGCCGATGACATCTTGGGTACCTATATTGAAGAGGTTGGTCATTCATGGCAAGAATATGCTTTTGAAACCGACGGTGTGATGAGTGGCGAACGGTTACACACAACGACCATGGCGGACGCTGAATATTGGAAAAATGGTCGCGAATACCAAGTTAAGATGTACCTACTTGGCCTAGATGGCAACATCTTGGAGCTAACCGCACAAGAGCGCACCAATCTGGTTAAATCGGTTTGTCTTGAAGATGGTAAGGACTATGCGTATCCTATCGGCCATGAAGTACCGACTTATGGCCCACCCAACGACTGGCCCTATCCAGAATTTTGGCCAACCACAACCCCCACATATGATGAGCACACGGCATTCTGTGGAGGTGAACTGCCATAAAATGCAAAATTTGTTCAACTGTGATCTACTTAAAAACGGGGAAGCCAATCAGACTTCCCCGTTTTTTACTGGAGGATTATGCAAATAGATTATCTACCGTTACAAATCAACCCTAACAATACACCTCTGAACATGTTTCCATCTTTACCGTTGAAACAATTTCCTTTACATGGGCATCGATATAAACTTGACCAATAAAACGCGCTACCGATACTCGATGATGCCCATCGATGACATAATAGGTGTCCTCCAATTGGTAAACCTCAATCGCAGGTAGGCCCCGATCTTCGTAGTATGCTTGCCGAATATTGACCCATCGTTCGCGGGTATTATCACGACGTGGATTAAAATCATCATCAAAATTTTGATTGCCACTGGCGCTTCCCGCAATATTATCGACCGAAATGGTTTGCACACCCCGATCAATAACTTGTTGTGAGCGAACTGCTGAAAGATCATCATTTCGACGTTGGCCAAATACCAGATTTTTCAGACTTTGCATCCGATGTTGAAACAGGGCTTGGTCGAAATCTAAGCGAGCTTGAACAGTTGTCATGGGGTTCCTCCTTTTCCTAACTTCATTTATAGGATAGGAGTAAACCCCCTACGTGGTCATGTAGAGAAGGTTTATATTAGGGTTTATTTTTGGAGTTTAGGTTTAGATGAGTTCTAAACGGCGGGCTAATTCCACGGCCTGAACCCGATTCTGAACATTGAGCTTACTGAAAATATTGTGGGAATGTGTCTTAACCGTTCCCAATGCGACCGTCAAATTATCCGCAATTTCTTGATTCGATTGCCCATCCGCAATCAAGGCTAAGACTTCCGTTTCGCGTTCTGTTAGCGGTTCAAGCAATAGATTACCATGATGAATACCCTCTTCTTCACTGGGCTTCAGAATATCATGTTTAAGTGTATAGGCCGTTGTACGCAAATCGAGTTCTAAACCCCGTTGATATGCGGCACTAAAAACTTCAGGGGCCAATTGTTGTTCTAACTCATCCAGTTTATTAATGAGTTTTTGAATATAGCTATCCCACCAGCCGCGTCGCACAATCGGATGATTCACGAGCAGTGCAAGGATTTCAACGGCTTCGATATTCCGGCGATCATGCCGGAGCAACGCTACAATATTCGATAAATTGTAGGTAATCAGAATTTCGCGCGTTTGCTTGCTCAAGGCTAGGGCTAAACTTTCGCGGAGGTAGCGCCGTCCTTGTTCATAATTACCCAATTTAAGCATCAACCGACCAATTTCACGGGTTGGATGTTCAATGCCTGAATGGTCGCCCACATCCTCACAAATAGCGCGTATACGCTCAAAGAATTCAATAGCTTCCGCATAGCGCTCGTTACGCACATGAATATCCGCGAGACTGTTTAATGACCATGTTGTTCCCCAGCGATCATTAACTTCTTGGAAACTGACAATACTTTGGTCAAGCCATTTTTCGGATTCTTCGAGTTCACGTTGTACATGATACATCCGCCCAAGGGAATATTCAGTCCAGGCCCGTGGCCAGATGTCATCGCTAAAGCGCGTTAAATTGTCTTGATAGAATTGTTTCATTACGACCGTTTGCTCATCTGTCAGCAAGCTTTGGTGGCTAGCAATGGCACTCATCGGCATGGTGATAGCTGGCATGATTGGTGCCAGTTCCATGCCCTGCATAATCGACGCCACCCCATCATAAATATCTTCAAGCAAGCATTGCAACCAACCTTGAAAAATCAGCCCTTGGCCACGTATTTCCGGTGAAATATCGCCACAGTTTTCGAGTTTCTTGAGAAGATGAAAGCCTTCGTGGGTGCGGCTCCGCATTTGACAGAAATAAGCTAACCCAAACATCATTTGCTCTATTTTGGCGGTGTCGTTGTGATAGATGGCCCACTTCCATGCATAATGGATATTGTGGAATTCCTGCTCAATCGCATTGCCAACTGTGACTTGTTGCGTTCCGCGCAGAAGCGGTTCATGAGTCTCGATAAATTGAGCAAAATAGCTGGCATGTTGACTATAAACAGTCGCTAACTCGTCTTCACTATTTTGTTCTTCGGCATATTGACGAATCAATTCATGCATGAAAAAACGACCCGCCGTGGCGGATTGCAACAAAGATTTGTCAACCAAATTGGCTAGATCCATTAAGCTGGCATTGGCAACCGCTTGCGCCGCCTGAAAATCAAATCCACCGTGAAAAACCGCAATTTTCTTGAGGATGTCTTGTTCTTTGGAACTCAGTAATTGCCATGAAGTTTCAAAAACCGTCCGAATACTACGATGGCGCGGGGGAATATTGCGCAGATTAGTTGCTAGAAAATCAGCACAGCGGACGATTTCCTGTAAAATTTGCTGTCCATTTAAGATATTGGTCCAAGCGGCGGCCAATTCAATAGCCAGTGGCATACCATGTACCATTCGGCAAATTTCAACGACGGCATCTTGCTCGGTATGCAGATTAAATTGGTGATTAGCTTGCCGAGCCCGTGCTACGAAAAAATGGACCGCATCGTTTTGCGTCAAATCTAGATCATCATCCACCGGCCCGGTCATCCCTTGCACTGCATACAAATGTTCTTCTTGCAGATGTAGAACTTCACGCGATGTCACGAGAATTTTGAGGGTTGCCACGGCATCGAGAAGTTCGGATAAAAGACTGGCGGATTCAATGACATGCTCAAAATTATCAATGACCAGCAAAATTTCATGCTCAATTAAACCGGTGACCAATTGACTGACTTGATCATTATTTTTGCTGAGTGATAAATCAAGCGTCTCGGCAATGGCTTGCACCACACTCTCCGCCGAGTCAATGCGCTGTAAATCAACAAAATAGCGCTCTTCGCCCCAATCAAGCGTGCGCATGATCTCGAGTGCTAAACGTGTTTTACCAATCCCTCCCGGACCAGACAATGTCAGCAAACGGCATGTTGGTTGTTGGAGCAGATCGCTAATCTCTTGGAGTTCATAACTGCGCCCAATAAAGGGCGTGCGCGTGGCGATGGATTGCATGTCTCTATATGGCGGCATAGAATTCCTTCCAGCATGACAAACCAAATGGTAAATCCATGTTAATTCAGACCTGCGCTAATTATCAACCTACGCCTGAAATTAATAAAGAACCGTTTTTATTCAGTCAACTCTGGCCGCCAAAGATTTTCAAAATCATATTCCCAATAGGCATAGCTACCATACCGATAAACACCCGTTTGCGTGTCGACAACGCCATATTGAGTGTAAGTCATATCATCACCATATGGGCCCGCGCCATTATATAAAAATACAAAATAACGGTTATCCGGTGACCATGTATAACGACTGATATATAAACCCGTTAAATCCTCTGGTGTAACCGGGCAGGAAACATCTAGCGAATTCATATCCATGATACATAGCCCTTCGTCATAACGGTTCGTGACATAATTTTGATAAATCAGAATCATGGTTTGACCATTTGAAGAGGGAACTAATGCTCGATAATAACTATCAGGTGGAATAACATCTTCAGCTAAACAGTCGGTTTCATAGGTCGTTTGGTCAAGATAGCAAATACCTGATTGGCGCGTTTCAGGACGTTGATAGGGATCACTCAGATAATTCGCAAAACGAAAGACCCCGTATTGATTAGGCGCGGTGTAGAGATAGGAACTGCCAAAATAACCTTCGGTAATTTCTTTTTGGATGGGGCATTCCACATCACCCGTGGCGAGTTCAAATAAGCATAAACCACCACTGACTTCATCTTCATTACGATAAACGATGATGATACGACTACCATCCGCAGACCATGTATATTGCTTGATTTCAGCTTTGTTGATCAGTTCCCAATTGGGGAACCAATCGCAATTTTCGCGCCGTTCCCATGCTTCGGCTAAACAGAGTTTGGAATCTTCGCCTGGGGAGTTATATAAGAAGTAGGGCCGTTCACCGGGTGACCACGCAATTGTACTTAATCCACCTTGTGCCCACCGTGGCGACGCCGAATCCCAATTGCCTTGAGCATCATAAGTGTTGACGCGTGTCATAAGTTGACCATCTTCATAATAGCTATTGGTGACTCCTAGATATTGACCACCGCCGACCCACTGCACATCAATAGCCTCTGTATCTCGTCGAAATGTGCGAATCGTACTGTGAATATCTTCAGCGGGATTGTGTAAAATTAGTTTTAAAGTAATTTCAGCACGAAATTGCGTCGCGTTTAGATTGATAATACTGGGTTCCGTTGTCAATTCAAAACTCAAACCCGCGCCATTATCTTGGCTAAATTGAGTGGGTATTTGTTCAGTGGGCGCTTTGACATCACCGAGAGGATAGCGCATGACTTGATTGGTTTGGGCATTAACAAATTCGTTAAATCCATCCGAATTATCAGCCCCAGAACTATGAAAGCGTTGGAGCTTTAAATAGAGGCCGTCTTCGGCTTGTAGCCAGCGCACGCCGTCTATATAAGGGAGATTAATGGCAAATGTCTCGGCGGTATCGATGTTAATCAGCGTGAATACCGCATTTGTATCTATTTCCTCATACGTTTCCAAAATAAGAATATTCGCAGTGGGGTCATGTACCCAGTCCGGCAAGATTATTTCGGCGACGGGGGTTGTGCTGGGTGTGGGGGTTGGCTTGTCTTGCGTATAAGCTGGCGTAATTGTCGAAGAACTCCCCAAGATAATGATCAGGAGCATGAAGCTTGCCATGCTCAAAATTAATTTAAATTTCCACAGTTTCATGAAAGACTCCCGCCCTTTTCTCAATAATGAGTATCAATGCCATAAAAATCGCCCCATCCTCATGGTAGAAGGCCACGATTCATGATGCAACCTATGGCAACCCGATTAAACCACCGTCAAACCTATTCTTCCGAATTCTCTAGACAAGCTAGGCTAAAAGGCTATAATAGACAGCATGGTAAACAAGATGAAATTACTCCAAGTCAGCTAGTCGGGTTTAAGCCCCGACACCCCCTATAGATATGTTCGCGTGGCTTTTGGGTCACCGCTCTATTTTCCGCTTTCTATTCACATCATCTAAAATTTAAACCACATTATGTGGTTAGCTGACTAACATATGGAGAAATTCACCGTTGTTTCACAATAATCTAAAACCCTACACGAAAACCCTCGAAAATGGACTCGTTCTAAAATCGATCAGTACGCCCGCAGAAATAGAGCGCTTGGCCGCGTTTAATGTGGCTGTACATGAAGATGATGTCCTCGACATGATGACACGCTCATTAATCGAGAATCATCCGTCGACGCATCCGCAAGAATGGCTGTTTGTCGAAGATCCGGCAACTAGTCAAATTGTTTCCTCGCTCTGTTTACTGCCGTGGGAATGGAAATACAACAGTGTCACACTCAAAGCAGGCGAGATGGGCATTGTTGGCACGGCGGAAAATTATCGACATCAAGGCCTGATTCGCGCCCTCAACAATCGTTTCGTTGAACTGTTGAATGAGGGCAAATATGATCTTAGTCATATTCAAGGTATTCCGTATTATTATCGCTTATTCGGGTATGAATACACGCTTCCCCTCGAAGGCGGTTGGCAGTTGCCGTTGCATAAAATTCCGGCTAATTTGCCGGATTATGCACAAGGCTATACCTTTCATTTAGCCCAATCCACAGATATTCCACTCCTGGCAAAATTCTATGAAGAAGCCATGCGGAAATTGGCTATCAGTGCTGTGCGCAATGAAAATATCTGGCAGTATTTACTGACACAGGGTGAAAGCCAACAGGGTGCCCAAGAAACCTATCTCGTGCATAATCCGCAAAATGAAATTGTTGGCTACTTCCGTGTCGCGAAATTTGGCTTCGGTTCTGGTCTCATTGTTGATGAAGCCTCATTGTTGCCGCAACCTGCCGCAATGTCTGCCATTCATTGGTTGAAACAAATGGCCAGTGAACGGGATAAACCTTATCTGCGGCTATCCATGACAGATATGTGCCCGCTCATTGCGGTAGCTAAGGGGTGGGGAGCCCAATCGGAAGGACGATATGCTTGGCAAATCAAGTTCCCAAATATCACCCAACTCTTCCGCAAGATTGGCCCCGTCCTAAATGAGCGAATTGCCGCTAGTCCGTTTACCGAATTAGATCGCTCCGTCATTATCAATTTGTATAAGCGAGCCTATGAACTCAAGTTTGAACACGGTCAGTTAGTGGATGTACAAGATATTGGCTTCCATGACGGTTCGAGTACCCTAAGTATTCCACCGAACCAATTGGTGCCATTGGTTTTGGGGTATAAATCACGGGCTGAATTAGCCGAATTCTATCCTGATTTAAGTTGCTTTGGCCAAAATCAAATGCTCATTGATACACTCTTCCCGAAGATGGATGCTTTTATTCATTTGATTTACTAGGGTAATTTATCCCCTGCTAGATTCCATAATCTGGCGGGGGATTTTTGGGTGACAAAAACGTAAAATCCTCTGCCTGAGTTAGATTTCGCGAACTTTTCGGATGCCAAAATATCCCTTCGCTTGACAGGTATTTTTTCCCGTGTTAACCTTCCAAGTGCAACAATAAAATATCCCGATGAGCAAGGTGAAGGTGTGCGCATACCCGGATGTAGCGCACATAATGGGGGAAGTTGGTGCAAGTCCAACGCTGACCCGCAACGGTAACACCACATGGTGAAGCCCGAATACCCGCCCACACCCAACGCAATCGGCCTTCGTGGAGTAAGGCAATGCGCGTAGAATCTATTCTTACGCCGCCCTTGAGCGGTTTTTTCTTTTATACCCCAGTGTTAACAGTTGGTTTTGCTCGCCATCTGTTATTCTCACATTCTCAGCTAATTTCACACTATGTTACCGGGCAGGCATCCAAATTCGGGAGCCGTTTCGCTTCAACTTGTCATCGGTCTGTTGCCTCTATCAATTACTCTATTTTCGCATTATGGCGAGGAGAAGCTTAACGAATGAAGCGTTTATTCATGCTCGGTCTGGTTTTATTGTTAACGGTGGTGGCTTTGCCCCACACCCATCAATCAGCGGTTGCTCAAGAAGCAGGCGCAACTTGTGTTGATAATTACGAAGAAGGCGTTGATTATTTCCCGGCAAAAGTGGAACCAACTTACGCCGCCGGGTTTAGTGTGGAATATTTCAATAATTATAAAGTTGTCACCGTCGATCAACCGTGGGTCGGAGCAACTGAAGACGATGCTTTCGTCTATGTGTTGGTGCAATGTGGCACCCCCGCCCCCGAAGGATTTGACAGCGCGCAAATTATCGAAGTTCCCGGCGGCGATGTGATTTCTATGTCCACCACGCAACTCCCGCACTTGGTTGAACTCGGTGTGTTGGATAGCCTAATTGGCGTCGATAGTTATCTTTATATCAATACACCCGAAGTTTTGGATTTGATCGATAATGGTGATCTCGTTGAAGTCGGTAGCGGCGCTTCCGTCAATATCGAGACCGTTTTAGATGCTGAACCCGATATGGTGATGACTTATGCGAGTGGTTTTGCTGAATACGACGCTCACCCCCTCCTACTTGATGCCGATATCACTGTTGTGATCAACGCCGAATGGATTGAAGTGACACCGTTGGCGCGGGCTGAATGGATTAAATTCACGTCCACCTTCTTCAATGCTGAAGAAGCCGCCAACGAAGTTTTCGGCGAAATTGAAACCGAATATAACGCGCTTGTCGAATTAACGGCTGATATTGAAGATCGCCCCAGTGTGTTGACAGGCACTTATACCAGCTTCGGCGAAACATGGAATATTGCGGGAACTGAAAGTTTTGTCGGGACCTATATTCGTGATGCTGGAGCCGAACAAGTTTTTGCCGAACATGAAGACGTTGCAGGTTCAACTGGCACCGCTTTCTTCGATTTTGAAACTGTTTATCTGGAAGGTCTCGAAGCCGATTATTGGTTGCCGAATGTGTTCGGTGTTTCCAGTTTGGACGCATTAAGCGCCCTCGATGAACGCTATGCCGACTTTGTGGCTTTCAGTGAGGGCCATGTCTATACCGATAATGCACGCGAAAACGAAAATGGTGGCAACGACGTTTACGAATCTGGCGTTCTCAACCCGCACATTGTGTTGGCGGACTTGATTTCGATTTTCCACCCAGAACTCCTGCCCGATCACGAATTGGTTTACTACCGCCATCTTCAATAAGCATCAGGAAAATAAAATGGGTGGCGGTTAAGCCGCTACCCAGCCTGCCTAACACGTAAATTCAAGAGAGACTTACACCCTTTGTTGAAAAAAAGGGAATACCCAAAAACTTGATATAAAAGTTTTGGTCAAACTTTTGAAAATGCTTGGTAGATATCTTTTAGAAAAAATGAGATAAATATGGCCCAAACAACCTTACACCGTATTCCGACTATCACGGATATTGAAGCGCAACTCCGCACTCGCCCTCGCTTGCGAATTGGTGTGCGTCCATTGTTGCTGATTCCGTTGGCTCTGGTTATGGTGTGGCTGTTTATGATGGTGCTGTCTCTTGGTTCAGTGGATATTCCGCGTGAAGAGATCATGACGGTTATCACGGGTGGCGAAGCAAGCAAACTCGCGTGGGAAAAAATCATCTGGAATTTCCGTTTACCCAAAGCGATTACGGCGACGTTAGCAGGAGCGGCCTTGGGGGTGAGTGGGTTACAAATGCAAACTTTTTTCCGCAATCCGCTGGCGGGACCTTTTGTGCTGGGGATTAACTCCGGCGCAAGTTTAGGCGTGGCCTTAGTGGTATTATCGACAGGTACGGTCGCGGGCGGTGTCAATGCCACTATTTTGGCTTCTGTCACAGATTCTAGCCCATTTCAAATTGCCATTGCGGCGAGTTTAGGTGCGGGAATGGTTATGTTCTTGGCGCTGATCGTCGCGCGCTTTGTGGAAGGCAACAT
>JBNLCD010000104.1:0-2731 GCA_050303635.1 Anaerolineae bacterium | reverse complement strand
CTGTCGTCAGTTTGCTTCTCTATATGAGCATCCCTGAACAAATCCAAGCTTATGTGAATTGGTCATTTGGCAGTTTTGAGAGCGTCACATGGAACAAGCTTGAAGTTTTTGGACCTGTGATTGGTGTTGGCTTATTGCTGGCATTAGGCCTCTCCAAGTCATTGAATGCGCTGTTGCTCGGTGAAAATTATGCGCGCACAATGGGCTTACCCGTCCAAGCCACGCGCTTCTTGATTATTACTTCAACTGCTTTGTTAGCTGGCACGGTGACCGCGTTTTGTGGTCCGATTGTTTTTCTCGGTTTGGCTGTTCCCCATCTCTGCCGGAGTATTTTTAACACGTCCAATCACTGGATTTTAGTACCCGCGACGATGTTGATGGGCGGCAGTTTAGCGTTGCTGGCCGCGTTAATTGCCGAAGTTCCCGGTAATGATGCCTCACTCCCGTTAAATGCAGTGACCTCCTTCATCGGCGCACCCATTGTTATTTGGGTGATTTTAGTCCGTCGTAATTTGCAAAAATCCTTCTCAGCCTAGATTTGATACATATGCCGATTCTAAGTACACACAATCTCACTGTTGGTTATCGTACCCTCCGTACGAGGAAACCAGTTGCCCAAGATATTCAGGCGGAGTTGCATCGTGGTGAACTCGTCTGCATTATTGGTCCCAATGGAGCAGGCAAATCAACCTTACTCCGCACATTGGCAGGCTTGCAAAAACCGCTGAGCGGCACTGTTGAATTACAAAGTGAAAATATTGCGCGGTGGAGTCAGCAAAAACTTGCGCGAACTGTGAGTATTGTGCTCACCGAACGTGTCAGCGGGGGTTTGCTAACTGGGCAAGAACTAGTGGCGTTGGGGCGGCATCCATATACCTCATGGGTGGGCGGCTTTAGCGTCCATGATGAAGCAGTGGTGCAATGGGCTATTCAAGCCGTGGGCGCGGATGAGTTAGCGAATCGGCAAGTCAATGAACTCAGTGATGGGGAACGGCAAAAAATCATGATTGCCCGCGCTCTTGCCCAAGAACCCGCCCTCTTGATTCTCGATGAACCGACCGCTTTTCTAGATTTACCGCGTCGCGTCGAAATTATGCATTTGCTTAAACGCTTAGCCCATGAAACGGAACGGGCGATTTTGCTATCTACCCATGATCTGGATTTAGCACTACGTCAAGCGGATCGAATCTGGCTTCTAAATAATAAAGGCGAACTCACGATTGGCTCGCCTGAAGATTTAGTTTTAAGTGGTGCGTTTGAGGCGACCTTTTTGAGTGAGGGTATTCAGTTTGACCCCTATACGGGTTCTTTCAAGATTGAACAAGCTACACAATCCACGGTTCAGTTGGTTGGGGAAGGGTTGTCGTATGAATGGACAGTGCGCGCTCTGCAACGGATTGGGATTGCCCTAGATGATACTGCGACTCAGCGTATTGAAATCTCGTCTATGCCTGAATTGACATGGCATTATTCAGTGCATGGCAAAACTCAACAATTTACATCAATTCATGCCTTGCTAAAGCATTTGCAGACCTTAACATAAATTTCTGAACATGAGTTTATGCTAAAATAAATTCAATGCTGTCATATTTTGATTAGGAAGACACAATGCTTCAAATTTATACCGAATCTGCTCCTCTTGAGATTGAGAATGGTGTTGTGCGGGTTGCAGGTACACGCGTTTCCTTAGACACCGTAATCTATGCGTTTCTGCAAGGCGGGACCGCTGAAGAAATCGCTCAACAATATTCTGTTTTAGATTTGGTTGATGTTTATGGCGCGATTACCTATTATCTTCGTCATAAAATTGAGGTTGACCAATACTTACAACAACGTCAAGAGGAAGCCCAACAACTTCAAGAAGAAATAGAAACCCGATTTAATCCAGTTGGTATCCGTGCCCGTCTTTTAGCCAGAAGCAAAAATGCGGAGTAAACCAAGGTGCGCTTGTTATTGGATGAAGATTTCAACAATAATGTTTTGCGAGGATTGATTCGACAAAAACCGGATATTGATGTTGTTCGTGTGCAAGATATTCCAGATATTGAATCACAAAATGATTCTCAAGTTTTGGCTTGGGCGACAGAGGAAAATCGTATTGTGTTTACCCATGACGCAAATACTATGATTGCCCAAGCAACCGAAAGAATTAATCTGGGTTTGCCAATGCCAGGATTATTTGTTGTGAGTCAATATCTCCCAATTGGAAAAGTAGTCGAAGATATATTGTTATTAGTTGCCGATAGTCACGAAGATGAGTGGGATAATCTCATCATTTTTCTTCCGCTAAAATAGTTTATTGGAAATATTTCAACGCGTCGAATTTTTTAAGAATGCGATATTTCGACTGGCATTTCAACGATTTCAACACTATCACCCACAAAAATCTCGCCACCTTCAATCACAGTCGCCAAGACTCCCAGATCAATATCATAGGACTTGTTCTGGATCTTCTCAAACCATGAACAACCTGTGCGGGGCATGGTGATTTCGATAATCGCGGTTTCACCTAGCCGAACTTGGGTGCCACGTTCAAATTGATTGAGGTCTATTCCCTCAATAATAAGTTGTTCGCCCATTTCACCCGGTTCAGTTTTGTACCCATCCGCACGTAGTGTTTCGAGGGTTTCGAGGCACAAGATGTTAACTTGACGGGATTTAGCCTTACCAGCCTTACGATCACCTTCAATACCATGATTGGCAATCAAAGTTGCCTGATCAGTACGAATCC
>JBNLCD010000103.1:10577-12540 GCA_050303635.1 Anaerolineae bacterium | reverse complement strand
GATGCCGCGACCCATGATGCCTTCCGTGGTATTGAAGGTTCGTTTGAAGCCGCGAAACGTGGTTTCCGGGCCTTACGCAATGTCGGTATTCCGGTTCAAATCAATACAACTGTTGCCAAACACAATCAAGACCAACTCAACGATGTGTTAACCCTTGCCAAAGATTTAGATGCAGTTGGTTTACATCTCTTCTTACTGGTTCCGGTTGGCTGTGGTGTTGAAATTGCGCCTGATCAAATGGTCAGTGCCGCCGATTATGAAAATATCCTCAATTGGCTCTACGACAAAGAAAAAGAAGAAACTGAAATTCAATTTAAGGCCACCTGTGCCCCGCACTATTTCCGCGTGATGCGTCAACGTAAAGCTGAAGAACGCCGCGCGGGTGTTGTCGTTGCGAATGGTAATGGGAACGGTCATCCCCACGGGAACGGACATGGTGGTGGTTCCAATATGCCCGCCAGTTATGATCGTCAAGTACATGGCCATCCTCATATGCATGCCGCCACGAAAGGTTGCTTAGCCGGTACGGGTGTCATCTTTGTGTCACATCGTGGTGAAATGTTCCCGTGTGGCTATCTCCCGCTGGAAGCTGGCAATGTTCGCAACGAAGCATTTGGTGATATCTGGCAAAACAGCCCGTTACTTGCTGAAATGCGTAATCCTGAACTTCTAGGTGGCAAATGTGGCGAATGTAATTTCAAGCATCTCTGTAGTGGGTGTCGCGCGCGCGCTTACGGTACGAGCGGCGATTATCTCGCCGAAGAACCGTTCTGTGCATATGATCCAGCGACCAATAAGGTTATTTTGAATTAACTTCTGAACGAACACTTACGCTCAGGTTATAAACTCTCTCTCGAATACGCCTCTCTTTCAACAAGGGAGGCGTATTATTTTATGCATATTTTCGCCCAATATCGGCCACGGACTCCAAAATTTCATGGGTCAACGCCACATGATCACGTGGTAAATTCTCAATAGCGCTCTCTACCGGAGGCAACCCCTCTAAAATTTCTTCAGCCGCACTCTGCACATAACCTAAACTAAGCTCATAATTCATCAAAAATTGCGCAATATAGCGCGCCAAATCATACGCTTTTATGTCCGCCAGAACATCTGCCAACCATGTCAAAACATCGAGCATATACGGCGTGGCTTCATATTTCAGACCCGTTTCCAAACTCTGGATAAATGTTTGCATGGCCAGATCAATGCGGTCCATCTTGTGATAGACCGTCGCCATTCCACCCAGTGTATTAATTTCGCCAAAAGGTTGTTGATATTCTTGGCAAGTTTGCAAATTGTGTTGATAACAGACCAATGCCTCATCATAGCGTTCTTGCTCAAAGCGCAAATCCCCAATATAACTATATAAACTCGCTAGTTTGAGGACATTGCCCGTCTTTTCATTAAGCACGCGCGCTTCGTCATAATAAGGTTCGGTTTTCTCAAATTCGCCTTGCGTATAATAAATATAGCCTATGTTTTTGAGCGTATCGGCAATGGCTTGCTGATAATTAAACTCGCGCCGAATCACCAATGCTTCTTCAAGATATTCAAGCGCGACATCCGGTTCATTTCTAAATAAGGCGAGGTGTGCCAACTGGGTGAGCGGACTAGACATAGGCAAGCGTTGTTGATATTTTTTATAAATATCGATACTGCGATGATAATTAGCTTCGGCTTCCGCATATTTCCCCAGCTTACCCAATATAACACCTAGGCTGTGTAGTGTTTGAGCCAGACCCACTTCATCATTGATTTCTTCAAATAATTCCATGCTCTTATGCAGATTCGTTTCCGCTTCGGCCATTTTCCCGAGTTCACTTTGCGCTTTGCCGAGATGAACCAAACATTGAGCCGATAAAGCTGGATTTTCGTGCAGAGGCAATATTCCTAGCGCCTGCTCAATATGTTCTTTAGCCTCAATCAATTGTCCCAAATCATAATAAGATTGCCCTAAATA
>JBNLCD010000103.1:0-10567 GCA_050303635.1 Anaerolineae bacterium | reverse complement strand
GTCTTGAAACCAAATTAACCGTTGGGTGGGCAATTCCTTGACATGTAAAATACCGGCGGCGGCTATCGCATACTCACTGCATAATTGGCCAATATCTTGCTGATCCTGCTGTTTAACCATCCATAAGCGTGCTTGTTCAATTTGGCCCCAGTCGAATTCGGCCAAGTTCAAGGCGCGCGACCCGGTAGCGCCCCCTTGTTGATAGTCTTCTCGATAAGAGTTCAATTTTCCCAAATAGAATTTTGCAAACTGCACTTGAGCAGTTTGCAACCGTTGTGCATTGAGCATCCCACCTCAACCTGAAACCTTGATTATTTATTGTGTTTAAGCATACCATACCCATTGCGCTCCCATCATCCAATTATCTGGAAATGGCGATCACAAGAATCTCAGCTTGTTTTTGTGAATAGCGGTATGGCTTCAGCCTACCGTGTTTGTCATCTGGCAAATAATGTCGCCTTATTGGCATTAATTTGTAATCCATAACCAAACTCCCCGCCGGACACATATAATCAGGCGGGGAGTTATCGGAGTAAGGTACCATGAACCTTCAATATTAGGTGGTGAGATCAGTACTCACTTCAATTTCCACGAGTTTAGTGCCAATATCTGAGGCAAAAACCATCGCCACTGATTTGGCCCATTGTTGTGCCTCATTCATAGCCCGTTCATCGGCTTCATGCTGACGATAATGATCAACCGCCGCTGTAAAATCGGTGTCAAATTTCGTGCCTGCAATATCTTGCACCCGCCGCCGATCTAATTCACTGTCGGCTATATGTGTAGTCCGTGCTAACAGTAGTGATTCACCTTCAAGAGTCAAATAAATTTCCCAAATATGATGTCGGGTTAAAATTTCAATCATCATATTGTCGTCACCACTTTTTTGCATTTTGGTCGTTTCTAGAATGGAATACCGATATTCAACATTTCTAATATCAGAAAATGGAATTTGGCGTCCCGGTGTACTAAAGAAGGTGCCGAGTAAACCTGTGGGTGGTAATAACTTGACCACACCTTTATCCATATCAACTTCACACATTTGATAAGCGGGCGCAACTTCGCCGGCTTTGTCTCCAATAAAACGTTTATCCAGCCGCAAAATAACACCTTGTCGCCCTGCGCCCAACCACATGCCGGGATGTTCTAGCGGAAGCCGAATATTGTGCGCCATCGCCTTGACGCTATGTGCCGCTATATCTCGCCGCCGATGTGGGGTTAAAGGTCCTGTTTTGTGTTCATTCGGAGCTTTCTTAACACCAAATAACTTAAGTGGAACGCCAATAAATTCAGCTAAAATACGCCCCGCTTTTTGCACATCACTCGTCGCTTGACTCGCATTTTCAGGACCCCAGTGCGTTAACTCAACCCAGGCTGGTTTTTGTCCCGGAAATTCAGAAACATGTAATCCTAATCGCCAAAATTGCGTGTTGGTATCAAAGCCCACCACCACCGCCCGAATATATTGAGCCGAAAGTTGGGTGCCCGGTAAACCTTGATCCTCACCAAATTTTCCAGTGTAGCGGAGTACGCCACCGCCACGAACTACTTCAAATTGAGGACTCAGAGCATAAAAATCGTAAAGTCGCCAGGTATGTTCCGAAATCTCGATTTCCATATTATTACTGCGCATACTGGTCATAAAGCAACTCTCCCGACCTCATTAATTAATAGGGAATTTAGGGGATATACAGAAATATAAATTGTCTATTTATCTTAATATTACCATTTTTTTGAAATTGGGTTGGGTTTGTATCCCCTAACGCGTTTTTTGGTTATACGGTTGATTGTGCTAAACTCTTGATACATATTTTTATTAATTCTCGGGAGAACAATATGAAAGTTCTAATCGTTGATGACGAAGATGCCATCCGCGACTCACTCGGTATCAAGCTCAAAAAAGAAGGTTTCGAAGTTATTGAGGCCAGCAATGGCATTGACGGCTTACGCAAGTTTCACACTGAACATCCAGATATAGTCATTCTTGATATTGTCATGCCCGAAATGGATGGCTTAACGCTCTGCCAACGCATTCGTGAAATGGCGGATACGCCCATTATGATGCTTAGCGCACAAGCCATTACTGAAGAAGATATTATCGAAGGGCTCAATGCTGGGGCTGATGAATATCTGGTGAAACCCATTCGGGGCAACGAATTTGTCGCCCGTATCCAAGCCTTACTTCGCCGAGCCAGTATGACGGCGACCGAGACAACGACTAGCTACAATGATGGCTATCTATCCATCGATTTCCAACGTCGCCATGTCCATGTCAACGATGAACGCGTGCATTTGACTCCGACAGAATTTAAATTACTCACGGTTCTTGTCGAAAATTCAGGCCGTGTCGTCCCTCAACGAGAACTTCTGGAGCAGGTTTGGGGCCAAGAATATATCGATGATATTTATTATCCACGGGTATATGTGAGTCAAGTACGGCGCAAGATTGAACCGGACCCCGGCAATCCAACATATATTCAAACCGAACACCGGGTGGGCTATCGGTTCGAGAAGCAAAAACCGAAAATGTAAGCCTTCCTGCTCAATTAAGTGTGATAATGGATAAATGGCAATCATCATCATTGGGTTAGCCGTTAGCGGTTTTCTCCTCGTTCTAGCAACCAGTGCGGTGTTCTTGTTATTGTGGAGCAATCCCCAGCATCAAGGATATCGCTATTTTCTTATGGTTATATTCCTCATGACTATTTGGTTAGTCAGCGAGATAGTGCTTCGCGTCCAGATTCGAGAGGATCTAAGCCGTGTGTCTGTCTGGAATATTCACTTGCTTGAAATCGGCTTTGGCGGGACGTGTATTGCCGCTTATTTGTTTACCACCCATATCACAGATAGCCACAATAAAACTGTTCGTTATGCTATTTGGTCGGGCATTATGAGTTTAGTCATCTACCAGATTATTTTTGCAGTTCTGGGGATTGGTGCCAAGATAGATCAAAATAGCCGGGGTCAGCTTTTTTATGAATTTCCCCGCCTCAATAACATCATCTACTTCATTTTCGCGACTTCTTTGCTCTGGGTAGCTTGGCGTCATCGTGTCAAAATTTCCCACCAATCTATCTTAAATAGCCTGCTTACTATCGGTTTTGGCTTTTTACTCGCGATTTTCAGTCCCGTCTTGCGGACCTATACCTTGCCGCCTTTGCTTATTAGCCTTGGTTTGATGGGCATTGCGTATAGCTTAATGCGGTATGATGTGATGATGCCATTCTTAGAGCGCACCAAACAAATGGAAGTTATCCGGGATGTCGGGGTCGCAATCACGACCAATGTCCATTCACGTGAATCGCTCAACATCATTACAACGCAGGCTGTTAACTTAGTTGAGGCCGATGCCGGCGCTATTTACCTACGCCATCCAACCGGACTTGTCCTTGAGGCCGTGTATAACATCCCTGATCAATTTATTGGTTACTCTTTGATTCCCTATGTGGGTTTAACTGGACAAGCTGTTCAAACCCGCGAGAGTCAACGTCTCCATCACTATCATCGCCAATGGCAAGGTGCCGCCGATATGCCGCTGGCTTTTGAGACTTTCGGCTCAGTTATTGCTGTCCCGCTCAATTTTCGCGATGAAGTCGTCGGTGTACTCCTCGTCATTTTGGGACGCGATGAGCGCTTTTTCAATGAATATGATCAACAACTTCTAGAGATGATTGCGCCTCAAATTGCGGTCACAATCACCAACAATCGCCTGTTCCGGCGTGAACTTGATCTCAAAGCCGAAGTGACAACCGCCAAGCAACAACTCGAAGGCTTATTAACGAGCACCAACAATCCTGTGTTAGCCACGGATAACCGCACCCGTATTATTTTTGCGAATCCCGCCGCTGAAGATATTTTTAAAGACCAACATCCTCAACTCACCGGCTATGCACTGTGGGATTTAGTCGATAACGATTTACTCCCCAAACCGCGCCACCTGTTATATGATATTCGCCGCGCCAATTTGCATGTTTATGAAATCAGTTTAAATGAGCGCGACTATTTGGTCCACATCACGCGCCTCCAAGAAGATGAAGGTTGGGTAGTTGTCCTAAATGATGTAACCCAACTCAAGGCAGTGGACCGTCTGAAAAGTCAGATGGTGCGCATGACCAGCCACGATCTCAAGAACCCACTTTTTTCCACGATGACTTATCTTGAGCTTCTGGAAGACGATGGGGCTGAACTTTTTAATGAAGATATGCGCTATTATCTATCGGCCATCTGGAAACAACTCGAACGCATGAAGCGGATTATCAGTGGCATTCTCGATTTGGAAAAAATCCAAAGTGGCGCGCCTCCCATGGCCGCTTGCAATATCCATGAAATCCTGACCACCATCACCGATGGACTCATTGATCAAGCCCGCACCAAAAATATTCAATTTCACCCCGAGATTAGCGATGAATTAGCCCCTGTTCTGGGGGATGCCCGTCAACTTGAACAGGTCATCATGAATTTGCTCGACAACGCGCTTAAATATACGCCAACTGGTGGTGAAGTCTGGTTGCGCGCCTATATCAAAGAAGGCACTGTGATTATTGAAGTGCAAGACACCGGAATTGGTATTCCCCGCGAGGTACAAAATCAGGTATTTGATCGCTTCTTCCGTGTTGAGTCGATAGATACGGCGGATATCAGTGGCTCGGGGCTTGGCTTAAGTTTGGTCAAAGCGATTGTTGATTATCATAAGGGCCGTGTCTGGCTTCACAGCGAAATTGGTAGTGGTACAATCTTCTATGTTGCGCTTCCCATCGCACCAAAATCAACTTCTCTCGCGACTAACTAAGAAGTTTGGTCATATTTATCTATCGATAGATCATAATATTTATCTTAAAATTTTAGAAAGTTCTCTGATTTATGTTAAGATAAAATAGAGCCTCTATTGTAAATCTATGTAATTTATGTAGGAGTTAACACTTGTCCGATCAATCGCCCTCTCCGGTTCTACTCAAAACGTGCCCGATTTGTGGCACTGAATTTGCCCCGAAACGTAGTGATGCCGTCTATTGCTCAGCCAAATGCCGCGTCGCCGCCGCTCGGAGCCGTCAAAAGAAGAAGACAACCCAACAACTCCAAGCCCGCGAACTTCGTGTGCAAGTTTTCATTAAAGCGTTGGAAGCGCATGATCAAGATGATTATGCCGAAATTGTTCAAATGCTTTTAGAAGATTATGGGGTTGACCCTGCTTTTGATGCCGCTGAAAAATTAGCATGGATAGCCCAAGTTCGCTTCTAACCTTTTGGCCTATGCCAGAAAGTAAAAGCTTATGAACCACGATGTCACAATCCAATATCCATCTCTCTGACAACTCTGCTCCTTAAAAATTGGCGCAGAGTTGTCAGTTTTTATCCCCGTTAACCCTTACAATTTTTTAGCGTAACCTAATTGATTCTTCTCTGAAATAGTTTTCTAATAAAACGAAATTTTGGCTTCCTGTCTATCTTCTGGTTAGAAATTCAATATTAATTTATACATGTAACTTGACGTAATGTTACACTTATTGTATAGTTTAAGTATCAACCAAAAACGAGAAATAAAAAGGTGCTCTAAAAATGAACACAATGACAATTACCCAAACCAAGTTGCTCCAAGGTCTATTAGCAATTCAAAAAGTTTATAACGAAGAAGTTGAAACGCTTGATATTGCGCGTGATGCTGATGGTGTCTACTTTTTGACCTCCACTAACCCGGCCCAAGCCCAAGCTTTGGAATCCTTATATGACAATTACCCGGTACCTTTAGGCTCCGATTTTGAAGAAGCCAAAACAACGTTACTCGACATTATTGCCGCATAATTATGACTTCCCCTAAAGGTCAAATAGCCCACTGTAGCTAGGTTATACAGCGGGCTATTTTTATTTTTACTGCTTACTAAATCATGCTATAGTAGCAAGTAGGGAGTGTGGCGCGGAGAGAATTTTTATAGAGATAGAGCCACATCAGGAAAAATTATTATGTTGAGTCGCGTTTTAAATGTTCTGATCATTCTACTTGGTTTCGCCCTTTTAATCGTGCGCATTTTTGTTCAATCATCCGTCGCCGTCGCGCATGATCCCCATGAATGTCCACCCGGTATTATTGATATTCCCGCCCTACCCGGCCATGTTGACCAATCCGATATTGTGAACGAAAATCTTGACTTTGCAGAAATTATGGACACTGGTCAGATTCTCTTTGAGGCTAATTTCAATCACTGTGATGGTCAAGGCCGCCCGGCATCAACCGGCACGGGCAATTTTCGCAATAGCACCAATCAACCGGAATTTATCCGCACGTCCGGACCAGACGCCAATTCCTGCGCCGGATGTCATAATTTGCCTGCAAGTGGTGGTGGCGGCGATATTGTCACCAGTGTATTTGTGCTCGCCCAAGCCGCTGAACCGGTGGTAACGGTTCTCGATGAACAATTTTTCAATGAACGTCATACGATTGGCATGTTTGGCGCTGGCCCGATTGAAATGCTGGGCCGTGAAATGACCACTGAACTCCATGCCATTCGTGACAATGCTTTTGCCGAAGCTGAAGAAATTGATGGTCCTGTGCGCGTTGAACTTGTCGCTAAAGGGATTCACTTTGGCTATATCACTGCCTATCCCAATAATGCGCTTGACCCTAGCGAAATTGAGGGTGTGGATGCCGATTTGATTATCAAACCCTTCCATCAGGCAGGCGTCGTGGTGTCCCTGCGCGAATTTACTGTAAATGCCATGAATCAACATCACGGGATGCAAGCCGAAGAACGTTTTGATTTCGATCCCTATAAAAAAGTCGATCAGGATGAAGATGGGATTGGCCATGAACTGACAATTGGCGATATTACGGCAGTCACACTCTGGCAAGCCGCCCTCGCTACCCCCGGTCAACTCATTCCCGATGATCCTTCCGAACAAGCCATCCTTACCCAAGGTGAAAGCTTATTCTTAGAAATTGACTGTAGTGTCTGCCATGTACCTGAATTCGAATTGGATAGCCGTTTTTTTGTCGAACCCAACCCCTATAATTCGGATGAAACGCCCAACTTAACCTTTAATGACACTTCTCAATCCTACAGTTTCGACATGACTGAACAAGGTGATAGCCCTCGCCTCGAACGGTCGGGTGAAGGTGCCATTATCCGACCGTTCACCGATCTCAAACGTCATAATCTGTGCGATGATCCAGATGAAGTTACAGACCCTATTCGCTTCTATTGCAATGAACAACTCGACCAAAGTCGCCCTGTCCAAAATGACCGTCCGGGCCGTGAATTTTTCATTACGCGCAAATTGTGGGATATTGGCAATTCAACCTCGTTTGGCCATCGTGGCGATGTAACAACCATCTACGAAGCGATTCTCTATCATGGTGGTGAAGCTCGAACTTCGCGTGATACCTATGTTGCACTTAGCGAAGAAGATCAATTGGCCGTGGTCAAATTCCTCTATTCATTGCAGGTTGTCCTGTCAGATTAATCTTTTGGGACGATATTTGAACTTAAGCGCTGTTGAAATAGTAGACAGGAGAACACCTTCCTAAAAAGTGAAAAGGTTTTAAGTGAACGGGGAATTCACCATGAGAAATTTATTGATTCTGTGTGCGCTACTAAGTTTAGTACTGGTTATTCCGGTCCATGCGCAAGATGATGGTAGCGAATACAGTTGTGTTGAGGGTGCCGAAAATGACATTGTTGCCCTTGCTCAATCTGCCTTTGAAGCCGGTGAATGGCAGACAGCCTATGATCTAGCTGTTGAGGGACGCCTGCTGTGTGCATCAGATGTTTTCCGCCTCCGCGATATGACGTTGCTCGCCTACGATGCACAGGTCCAAGTTGAGTTCTATGAAACCCAAGCCTTTATGGATGCGGCTTATCCGGGTGTCACCGATTTTGGTGATTATTCAATTTTTATGAATTGTGTCGGGCAGGGTCCCACCACAATTATTTTTGAACACGCTCTCTTTGCGGCATCTGCTCAATCTTGGGAAAGTATAACGCCCGCCTTTGAAGATATTGCCTTAGTTTGCACCTATGACCGTGCGGGGGCTGGCATCAGTTCGTTCTTACCAGCGCGTTCGAGCCGGACTGCTCAAGATATGGTCGATGACTTGATTGTTATCCTCCAAACGCATGGGGTACCCGGCCCTTATATTCTTGTTGGTCAGCATTTCGGGGGCATTAATGCCTTATTATTTGCCGACCAATATCCACAGGCGGTTGGGGGTCTTGTTCTGATCGATATTTTGCACCCCGACTATTTTGATCTTGCCGATGGCATTGATCCCGGTATTCCGTCCGAGGGTGCTGTGGTTACGCCCGAAAGAATAGATATTTGGGCAAGTCTGGCCCAAGCGCAAGAGATTTCGCCAGATTTTGGTGATATGCCTATCTATGTCATCACCGCCGGCGATAGTGTCGATGAAGAAGTGATGCAACCATCCGAAATTGCTCCCATTTGGCTTCAATTGCAGGAAGAATTGCTGACACGTTCAACGAATACTGAACAGGTCGTTGTGGAATATGCCTCTACCCTAACACTCAACACAAAGTACCCCGAAGAAATTATTAAGGGAATTGATTGGGTGATTGAGCAGGTAACAGGTAATCCGGTTGAACGGGAATAAAAATCAAGGCAAATAAATACTAATTTGCTAAAACGAGGCCGCAATTGTTGTCCATTGCGGCCTCATTATTTCTTACAGAATATCGGGCTTAATCGGTCCTAAGAATTGTTCCAAAACGGTATCCTTTTCTTCCGGCAAAACATAAGCTGTCACACGATCACCCGGCAAAATAGTGGTATTCCCGTGGGCCATCAAAGTTTGGTCGCCCCGATGAACAGCAACAATTAAACACATGTCCGAGCATGGGAAGTCCAATAAACTATGTCCCACCATCGGCGCGCTAGCATCAACCTCAATTTCAAGGAAATTATGCTTATCAATATCACGCAACTTATAATATTTCGTCCGATGTTGTTCGGTCGCGCGGCGTGCAATCCCCAGATTATAGGCTTTCAAAATATCGATCCGTTGGACCATGCCCAAGAATGTCTTTTCGTCATCCCGTGAAACAACCGGTAATCGTCCGATATCATTCACATTCAATTGCCGTAAAGCGATATACACAGGATCATCCGGAAAAACACGAATTACCCGATTGGTTGTCCCGATTTCCAATGCTGTTTTGTTAGGCGTCTCTTCATCTTTAGCATGCCGAATCCGCTCAATATCCGTTAACGTGATAATCCCTTGCAAATAACCCAATTCATCCACAATCGGGAAACCATGATGATGCGTCAACGTAAAGCGCGGCAGTAGTTCACTCATTTTCATGTCGGGTGCCACCGCCGTATAGTTGGTCTGCATAATATCGCGCACCTGTACGCCTTGCAGAACATCTATATCTTCTTCGAGTCGTAAATGAATGCCACGCAACGTGAGCTTCTTGGTATAGATAGAGTCTGGGTGCAAGAATTCGGCCATCAAGGTGCTGACAACCACGCATAATAACAAGGGCAGAATAATCCGATAATCATTAGACATTTCCAGCACAATAATAATCGCGGTAATCGGCGAACGCGCCGCACCGGCAAAGACCGCCGCCATGCCGACCAATGCATAAGCTCCGGGTTCGGCAAAGATAGCCGGATCGAGTTGGTGCCCAAATTGGCCGATAATACCGCCCAACATTGCGCCCATAAAGAGGGCTGGTGCAAATACCCCGCCGGAGTTTCCGGAACCCAGTGTAAAAATTGTCGCCAATAACTTATAAACCAGTAGACCGAGCATAAACCGTCCGGCTAAGGCCATATCATCGGCAATGGTTTCCCCAATAAATTCCAGACCACTCCCTAAAACTTCAGGTGCTGAAATAGCGACAATGCCTGTTAATACCAACCCTAGCGAGGTTCGTATTGGCAAGGGCACCGGAAAATTATCAAAAATATGCTCAGCACCATACAAGGCGCGAATAAACACAACCGCCATCATCCCGCACATAATTCCCAATACAAAATATAAAGGGAGTTCTAGCGGACTATTTAGGCTATAAATAGGCACTTTAAACGCCACGTCTTCACCCAGCAAAATTAACGACACAATATTCGCCGATACGGATGACGTCACCACAATCCCCAGATAACGATTGGTAAACCGTCCCAGAATAACCTCTAACGCAAACATGCTTCCGGCAATTGGGGCATTAAATGTGGCCGCAATCCCTGCCGCCGCCCCACTCGCCACCAACATCCGTAATTGTTCATCAGAGAGTTTGGCCCACTGCCCAATTGTCGAACCAAGCGCCGAACCCACTTGCACAATGGGACCTTCACGTCCCGCCGAACCACCTGCGCCAATCGTAATCGTTGAGGCAATGATTTTGGCAATCGCCACATGCGGTCGAATCCGTCCCCGTTTTAAAGCAATAGCCTCCATCACTTCTGGAACACCATGTCCCTTGGCTTCTTTGGCATATTGATCAATGATAAAGCCTAAGACTAACCCGGCTACACCCATAAAAAAAAGACCTCCGACGATTCCAAAATCATCGCGGAAGCCTTGCACAAATTCACCAAAATATTCAAGAATG
>JBNLCD010000102.1:0-12570 GCA_050303635.1 Anaerolineae bacterium | reverse complement strand
ACACAAAGCAAGGAATGTTATTTGGGAATTTGAAAAAGGCAACCATTATCTAAAATATAAAGCACATTATTTAAGAATTCAACTTGTTTAAATGGGGATCCATAATATGAATACTATTCGAGATATCATACGCTACATCGTCACCGCGAGTATTTGGGGTGGATTAATGGTGCCATTGGGCATGATAGCCAATACCCCTCGCCCCAACACAGCTCACGCGTTTATCGCCTTTTTTGCTTTTGTAATGGCCGCGCTGATGACCTTCTTCATCTGGGATGGCTCACGCATTATTTTGGCGAGCATGGGTTATTATGAACATGCTGAAAATCAGGGTAAAAATAAAAATCATGATCAAAATGCTGATGCCACGTTGTTATTATTGCAATTGCTTTCAGATGATGAACGTCAAGATCTTCGGCAACGCTTGATGCGCGGCAATGATGGCGAGCTCCCTCAAATTTTCGCAAATTCTGAGGATAGCGAATATGCCGAGCGCTATTAAGTTATCATCTTTCCCAAGATGCGCGACAGCGCGACATATTGAACACAGGTAGAGGAGTTTACAATGAAATTTATGATGCGACTTTTGTTGACCATCAGCATTTGGGGTGGGCTTATGTTTCCTATGTTTATTGCCACCCAATTGCCTGATTACGACGAATTAACAACACCGCTTGTACTGTTTTCAACATTTGTGGCAATGACAATCACCATTTTTGCTTGGGCAGAAGAACGTATTTTCGCTAGCTTTGGATATTACAAGAATAATGATAGACAGAAACAAAAACGAACTGAGCAAAATGCCGAGGCCGCATTACTATTGTTGGATCTACTTTCAGATGAGGAACGGTATCAAGTTCGCCAGCGGTTAATGCGTGGTACTGATGGAGAATTGCCCCAAATATTTACCACCTCTGACGAAGCTGAATATGTGGAGCGCTACTAAATAACAGCTAAAAATTATTGCCAATTTCGTTGTTCATCTAATTCCCACGGCAAGAGAATCTCAAAGCGCGTCCCTTTGTCCAATTCGCTTTCAAGCTGAAGCGAACCTTCAAGCATATTGATATAATGGCGCGTGATGGTTAAACCAAGACCTGCGCCGTCATAGGGTCGGGTTAGGCTATCATCTTCTTGTTGGAAGTGCTCAAATATTCGATCCAGATTTTCTTTCGCAATACCAATTCCGGTATCCTGAATGATCAGCTTAAGATAAGCTTTATCTTCGACCTCAACATGCTTACCCACAATGGTAATCGTGCCGTATTGGGTAAACTTAGCGGCATTGCTAACCAGATTAAATATAATTTGGTTAATTTTACCTTTATCGCTATACATTGTCCCCATTTCACGTTGACACTCTATCACCAGCTTATTTTGATTTTGCTTGATTGAGCTATTAAGCGTGGCTACAACTTCGTCAATGACCTGACAGGGATTGAAATAAGTCAAACTCACAAAAATTTTCTTGGTTTCAATGCGGGCCAAATCTAAAATATCGCCAATGAGCGAATACAAGTGCTGAGAGGATACATAAATTTTGCGCAGATCGGCGTGCATTTGCGTTAATTCAGCATCTTCCGCGTCTTCCATCAGTAATTCGGTATATCCCAAAATAGCGGTAAGCGGTGTGCGCAATTCATGACTGATATTATTCAAAAACGCATTCTTCGCCCGATTTGCTTTTTCGGCTGTTAATCGTGCATTTTCAAGTTCTTGCTTAATAATTTTGTGCTGAGAAACATCATGGAAGATACATAAAATAAAGTGGCGACCTTTTACATCTAAGTAGGTCATACTGAATTCGGCTGTAACAATTTTTTCAACTTTATTGGAGAAGGTTAATTCATAAACCGGTGGGATTCTATTATCAATAACAGCTTTAAACATACTATCAATATATTGTTGCTGAGAATCTGTAAACTCAACCAGATCATATAAATGAACCCCCAATAAGTTCTTCTTAACAGGGTGTCCCATTATTTCACGGAGCGCAATATTCCCATCAATCAAGCGGCCATTTACGTCACACAGGCAATAACCATCATGTGCTTTGCGAAACAAATGCCATAGCCAAAATTGATCATGAATTAAGGTATCATCTACCGCAGTATTTTGCTTAAGTTGAAGTAGCCGTTCTGCTTTTTGGGCGCGCTCAAACATTTTTGCATAAGCAAGTTGCGCATCTTTAGGCCAATCTTCAAAATTTTTAGGCTGAGATTGCATATAATTAATTTGCCGTTTGATTGATTTTGGATGATTCACAATGGTTGATGTACAAACTGTCTTAAAACATTTACATTATTATCCCACGCCAACTACTAAGACCAATTAAAATGAAATTAAAATTTGTCAATAAATTGTTAAGACCGTCTGAAATTTTCGTGAATATTTTGTAGCACAACAATAGGTGCCATGCTACAAAATAGTGAATTATTATTCAGACTAAGCTTCTTTAAAGATAGGTTTAGCCAGCTTCCGAGGGATAGCGTAGGGCACAATCGCAATCAAGACAGCCATCAAAATTGCCACAAAGAGAAATGATAATCGCAAAGTCGATAATTCAGCTAAAAAGCCGATAATCGGCGGACCTGCCAAAAATCCCAAATACCCCAATGAAGCGGCACTCGCAATGCCTGTCCCCGCCGGAATATCAGGCATTGTGCCAGCTACACTGAAGACAATCGGTATCATAAGTGCTAAACCTGACCCCGCTAAAGCAAATCCAATCAACGAAACATAGGCGGATGGAATAAGCACAACCAACACTAACCCGGCACTTGTCACAACCGCTCCACCTCGGATCATTGCGACCCGGCCAAAACGTTGAATCAGATAATCGCCTGCAAAACGTCCCACAGTCATCATGAGTGAAAAAGCGGCAAAGCCAAAGGCGGCAAAACTTTCGGACGTTGCTAAAACATCGCGGAGATAGACTGTCGACCAATCATTCATTGCCCCCTCACCAATCGCGGCACAAAACGCAATCATTCCCAGCGGTAAAATAGCTTTGGGGGGAAAGCTGAAAATGGGTGAGGATTGATCAGCCTCAGTTTGATGTTGCGTATCGGGAATAAAAACAGGTGTAACGATATTAACAAGGCCCCAAGCTATCCCTGTAAAAATCGCGAGATGCCAAACAGGATGAATATCAAGATAAATAATCAAACTGCTCAAGATAGCGCCAATAAAATTCCCAATGCTAAAGGCCCCATGAAATGAAGACATCAGCGGTTTGTTGGCTTGTTTTTCAACTTCAACGGCCTGCGCATTCATCGAAATATCCATAAAGGCCGCACCCGATGCATAAATAAAGAGCATGATCGCCAGCGTAAGCACGGATGGCATTAACATCAAAAAGGGCAAAAATGTGGCATAGGCCATTGAACCCCACCATGTCACCCGCCGACTGCTGTAACGATTAATAAATCCGCCAACAAAGGGCATGGATAAAATGATCCCTAAGGAAGCCGCTAACAGCACTACACCTAAGGTACCTTCAGACATCTCTAATTTATCTTTAACATACGGAATGCGTGAAATCCAACCCGCCATAATCATGCCATGCACGGCAAAAATAATTAACACAGCTCCACGTGGTTTAATCATCTTCTCTACCTTTAAATCTCTGACCAATACAAACTAATCCACACGCAAGCATAACAATAATTTTCATATTCGAATATAGTGAAACATTTTCACAAAATCAGAGCTTTTGTGAACTCTAAAAATTGATTATAATTTCTTTATGCCTATTAAAAATATAAACAGGAACTTTAGATGAACCTACGAAGTTATACAACCGATGATTATCCAGATTTAGTTGAAATCCAGAACGCCAATTTTCCGGACATGCCCGCTGTCGTGGAAGATTATGTTGAGAGTGATCGAAATTCGCTAAAAGATGATCGCTCACTTTTTACCCGACTTGTTGTTGAACAAGACAATTATGTTGTCGGGTTTTTACAATATTATCGTAATGTCTGGAATTTTGACCCTCAGCACTTTCAAGTCACCATCCGACTTCACCCCGACTATCAAAACCAAGGCATTGGCACTCAATTAGCGGATAAGTTAACAGCTTGTTTAGAACCTTACAATCCGACGAAACTGAATGTAACCGTCCGTGAATACCATGCGCATGGTTTAGCCTTTGCCCAAAAATATGGCTTTGCAGAATTCCATCGCAACAGTGAATCGAAATTAACATTGGCCGATTTCGATGCAAACGCCTATCAAGATGTTGAATCACGCTTAAAAACAGCCGGGATTGAAATCAAATCCTACAATGAATTGCGTGCCAATCATCCAGATTTAGACCAACAGTTATATGATCTCTTTCAAATTATCGAACAAGATGTGCCGGGTGATGAGCCTCATCAAGAACCCGGTTTTGAGGCTTGGCGTGAAGATTATCTGATTAACCCGCGCCTTGATAAGGATGCTTTCAAAATTGCACTCCACGGTGATGAAATGGTTGGACTCAGCAATTTGTGGACAGATTTAGCAAGCGATATGCTGTATACCGATTTGACGGGCGTGAAACGTGAATATCGGGGTAAGGGGATTGCTGTTGCCCTAAAACTTGCGGTCATTCAATGGGCGTTGGCCAACAACTATTCGGCAATTAAGACGCAAAATGAAGTCAATAATGTCGGCATGCTATCTATCAATCAGCGCTTAGGCTATCAAAAACAACCCGATTGGATTTATCTCAAGAAAGTCATCCAAGACAAATAAAATAAATTTTGGCCCTAAATCAGTGTTAACCAGAATTTAAATACGCAAGAAATGCCGATGATTTATGCTAGAAACAAATCTAACCTCCCGTATATTCCAAATTACCGGAGGTTATTTACTTGTTTATCAAACTATCCTCCTGTACACTCGGCACTTTGATGTTTTGTTTCATTTTATAGAAAGTTATATTTATATGGTTATGCCCGATTCATCCCCAGAATTGCCCATTATCAAGCCCGATCAAGTTCAAAAACTTAGTGCCCGCTTTGTGTTTAAGCAAGGCTGGATCAGTGATCTCATGTGGTCTCCGCAGGACAATTTATTTGCTCTGGCAACGGCGCAAGGCGTCGTCATTTATAGCCTCAAGAATTTGGCTGAACCCCAACAGCTAAAAGCCCATCAAGAACCAGTCCGCACGCTGAGTTTTAGTGCAGATGGCAAATATATTTTTTCCGGTGGCGATGAAGGTGAAGTCCGTCGTTGGAATCTGAAAAACTTCGACAATAATATCATTTTCGATAAACATATCAGTGTCATTAACTGCGTGGCCGCCAGTCCTGATAAACGGTGGGTTGCTTCAGTTGGCATGGAACTCGGTGCCTATGTCTGGTCCGCTGATTCGGGTGAAACCAAATATCATCTTAAAGGCCATGCAGGTGAGATAACATGGGCTACCTTCAGTCCTGACAGCCGCTTTCTCGTAACAGCCAGTTGGGATGCCACCGTGAAGATTTGGGATATGCAGTCCGGCACGCTTCATCACACCATCAAAAAACATAGAGATCGTGTTAATGAAATTGCCTTCAGTCCCGACGGCAAATTTCTAGCGACAACCAGCCGCGATGAAACAGTTAAACTCTGGCATACCCATGATTGGTCACACCACACCACGTTGACCGGTCATCAAAAACCCGTTGATCGCATTAGTTTTCATCCCGCTGGGCAATTTATTGCGACGGGTGGTCGAGATAGCGTCGTCCGCATCTGGGATATTGCGAGTGGCGCGATGTTGGCTCAGTTACGTGGCCACCGCAAACCCATTACCGGATTAGCCTTTAACCCCAAGGGCAATATTTTGGTGTCGGGCAGTGGTGACCATCAAGGCGTTTTGTGGGGCATTAAACCAGCCGACATAGCGACGAAAGGCTAGATTATGCACGGATTTCAATATGATGCCGCCTTATTGGAAAAGTTCCCGACTATTTATGGGGGCGTTATTATCGCGCAAGATGTCGAGAATAAGGCTACTCCTGCTCCTTTACAGGAAGCGTTTCTCGCTGAGCAAAAAGCCGTTTTAGCCAGAATAGGCGATACACCTCTATCTGAATTACCCAGTATCGCCGCTTGGCGACGCACCTTTTCAGGATTTGGGGTTAAACCGACTCAATATCGGAATGCCGCTGAATCTTTATTGCGCCGTCTCACCAAAAAAGGCGATATTCCCAGCATCAATACCTTTGTCGATATCGGCAATCTAGTCAGTATTCGCTATGGCCTACCTGTGGCTTTTTTTGATACGCAAGCCGTTCAAGGCATGGTCACCGTTCGTTTAGCAAATGGTAATGAACGTTTTACCGATTTGGGAAGCGATGAAGTGGTTCATCCAGAACCGGGCGAAGTTATTTTTGCCGATGATGATAATCTAGTTCTAGCGCGGCGTTGGTGTTGGCGACAAAGCAATGAAAGTGCGTCCCAACTCAACACGACTCAACTATTAGTCACCGTTGAAGGTCATCATGAAACTGCCTCAATCGATGTTCAAGCGGGTCTCAAAGATTTGCAGGAACTTCTCCAGACTTATATTGACGGCGCAGGGATGATGACCGCAATATTATCAAAAGATAATACCAAACTCCTTCATAATTCAAATGGCTAGATTAGATATCTAGCGCTAGACTTAAGCTGTTGGACCATTAATTTTGAACAAGGAGCGTGTTGTAATGGAATATGTAAATCTAGGGAATACAGGCTTAAAAGTATCCCGCATTTGTCTCGGTATGATGTCTTATGGCACCCCTGAATGGCGTGATTGGGTACTTTCGGAAGAAGAAAGTCGTCCCTTTGTTGAACGGGCAGTTGAACTTGGCATCAACTTTTTTGATACGGCCAATATGTATTCAATTGGCGTCAGTGAAGAAGTCACCGGACGTTTACTCAAAGAATTTACCAATCGGGATGAAGTAGTCATTGCAACTAAGGTGTACTTCCCGATGGGAAACAAACCGAATCAGGGCGGTCTCTCGCGCAAGCATATCATGGATTCCATTGATGCCTCATTGCAACGGTTGGGCACAGATTATGTTGATCTCTACCAAATCCATCGGTTTGACCCAGAAACACCTATCGAAGAAACACTAGAAGCTCTGCATGATGTCGTAAAAGCCGGTAAAGCGCGTTATATTGGCGCATCGAGTATGTATGCGTGGCAATTTGCCAAAATGCTCTACACCAGTGATCTAAATGGCTGGACACGCTTTGCCACCATGCAGAACCACTACAATCTGGTTTATCGTGAAGAAGAACGCGAAATGATCCCGCTCTGCGAAGAGGAAGGCATTGGCGTGATTCCCTGGAGTCCGTTAGCCCGTGGATTTTTAGCGGGTAACCGTCGTAAACGTGGTGAAGGGGATACCACTCGCGCGAAAAGTGATGATTTTGCGCATCACATGTACTATGAAGAAATTGATTTCGCTATTTTAGACGCCGTCGAAAAATTAGCCGAAGAAAAAGGTGTTAAACCTGCTCAAATTGCGCTTGCGTGGATGCTTCATAGATCAGGTATTCATTCACCCATTGTCGGGGCAACCAAGATGTATCAACTTGAAGAAGCAGTGGCCGCGCTTGACATTGAAATTACACCTGAAGAAATGGAAATGCTGGAAGCGCCTTATCGTCCCCGTCCAATTTTGGGCCACTCGTAAACCAACAACGTTCACGTTCATAGAATCAGAAGAGGCCACGGCAATGTCGTGGCCTCATTAGTATGAATGATCAATTCAGTATATACAGGCTTAACTCATACCCGGCAAGAAAATGCCAAACTTGCTACCTTTGCCCTTTTCACTCTCGTAAAAGAAGCGTCCTTCAACCAATTTCATACATTCGATGACAATGGGAATGCCCATGCCATAACCCTTGGAATTGGTAACGAGTTCATCATCTCCCCGGAAGAACAAATCGCCTAATTGTGCAAGTTCTTCTGGATGCAGGCCCACCCCGTTATCTTGAACATAAATTTCAAGGCCACCCTCAACCGGAGCCGCACTGACGGTTACTTTACCGCCTTCCGGCGTATATTTAAGCGCATTGTTCACCAATTTATTAACGGCTTGGGTCGCACGTCCACTATCCAGATTCAAGATGGGCAAGCCGCTGGGTACGTCAAATTCAAGTTCAACGCCCCGCTCTTTAGCAAAGTCACCATTATCTTTTTCAACAGCCATGAGAACATTTTTGGCCATATCCATTTTGACATCCGCGCCAACTCGGCCCGTCCTCATTTTGACGATATCGCTAATATCGGACACCAACTGCTCCATACTGAGCACGTTATTCCGAATGGTCGAAACAAATTGACCTTGCATATCATTCAATTCGCCAACTAAACGTTTATCGAGCATATCCGAGTAGCCACGCATACTGGTCATGGGCTTACGAATTTCATGCACCAGTACCGATACAAATGAGGCCATAAATTTGTTCGATTGTTCAATAAGTTCAGCGAGTTCGGCTAAATTGGCGTCATCCGCGCCATTTGCTTGAATATCGGCAATCTTAGCCATTGCGTCTCGTAGCGGATAACCTTTGCCTAGTCCTTCAGCCATAAAAAACCCCGTTCTTGATCAAAAATAATCATGCTCAATGTGAATTTACCCTGTTGAATTGCCTCTCGCAAGCAACAGGACAAGTTCTATCAATTTCCATACTTATGTTAAGCGCCACAATCTTTCAGCATATTCGACGCCATGCGCTTGACCGACAAGTTTTACATTCTCCCAAACACGGTTTCGCATGATATCAGCACTGTCCCAAAAGGTGCTAATTTGCGACTGATAAAACAATAATGCTTCCGTTTTCCGTGTTACATCTTCTGCTGATAACACTTGAACAGCAAGTTCGATGTGATATGAAATGTCTTGTAAGGCTGTTTGTGTCGCAGTTGCACCTGCCAAACGAGCATTTTCGCCCCCATGACTGTGCAAAACTTCCCCGGCTTCTGAGCTATAAGGATACTCCTCATAGCCAAAAACTTCTAGGGAGTTATTTGCGGGCATTGCCCATGCTATGGCCTTATTTCGTACCAATTGATGGTCAACATGGTTACCTGCCCCAAGCGGTAAGTAAACACAATCAATCTGACCAATCTCCGGTATTGTTAAATCTGCGCTATTGAGTGGGTCGTCATGCTTAATTTCCCCAAAGAGTTCATCATCACTTTGATAGAGCGCTTGCCCGTCTGCATCTGTGCGATAAATACAGTCGTGCCAATTCCCAAAATGAATGGTGGCCCCTAAATGCGTAACGGCCTGTGTATCTTCTTGGCGACGGATTGCATAAGGATTTCCACCCGCTTCCCAGCGCGCATGTATCGCTTCCATATATGGCGATTCAGGCAAATGAGTCGGCGGGTCAGCTACCATTAATGACAGCACATGGACATGCTCGCCTTGTTTTGTCAGTTGATTAACAAAACCACCACAACTCAGCGGGACATCATCCGCGTGTGGTGACAAAAATAAATGGGTGCGGGCTGACATTACACCTCGCCGACAATCGGCAGACTAAAGGAGAATGAACTTCCCTTACCCAGCGAGCTGGAAATCTCTAAATTCCCATCCATCAATTCAATCAAATTCCGTGTGATAGCAAATCCGAGGCCCGTCCCCTGTTCCTGCAAAACATGATCATGTTCTGCGCGGAAAAATTTTGTCCCCAATTTAGCTAATTGTTCTTCGGTCATACCGATGCCATTATCGGCCACCGTAATGCGCACCATATTATTCTCACGTTTAGCGCGCAGGGTAATTTCCCCATTATTGGGTGTGTATTTATAAGCATTGCTCAATAGATTAACCAAGACTTGAATCAAGCGAGCGCGATTACCACGTACAGGCGGCAAATTAGCGTCTATATCGTCCTTAAACGTGTGTTCGCGTTCTTGAACTTGCGTCATGATGCCATCTTTAGCCACATCAAACACATCTTTGAGCTCAACATTTTCGATCTCAAGTGTGAGATGTCCGCTCTCAATCCGGCTAATATCGTTCAAGTCCTCAACCAAAATCTGCATACGGTCGACACTATTTTCAATCGTGTGCACAAACTTAACTTGGCGTTCGCTAATATCCCCAGTCATTTCAATCATCGAGGCATACCCCCGAATACTGGTCATGGGTACTTTCAATTCATGCGCAACCAACGACACAAATTCTGATTTGGCGCGATTAGCCCGATCAACTTCAGCATAGAGGCGTGAATTTTGGATCGAACTGGCCGCCCGTTCAGCCATGCGGGTGACTAGTGTTTGCGCATTTTCATCGAAGGCATCCGGTTTATCCGAGGCGAGGAGCAAATACCCAATAATATCACCGGTGAAAAGAATAGAGGTGCAGAGCAGAACATGCTCGCGATCATCTTTTTTCTGCGTATCCAACACGGCGCGATCTGATTCCGCCGCTTTTTTCAGCAGAGAATTCGAGAGGGCCATTTCGGTTTTATCACCAAAGAACACACTATCACCATACGAAGCATTTAGAATCAACACTTCGCGTTCATGATCAACGAGACCTATTACCCCGCTATCGGCTTTGGCCAGACGTGCCGCCCATTCAACCGTAAGGCTGAGTGATTTTTCAAGTTGGAGCGTTTCATTGAGTTGACGATCAATCCATTGCAACATGCGCAATTCTTCGAGGCGGTCCTGCAATTCAGCATCAGTTTCACTATAGAGGCGCGCATTATCAATCGCGACTGCCGCTTGAGAAGCAAATGTGTCCAGCGTCGCCAAATCATCTTCAGAGAAAATGCCCGCCTTAATGCGATTGTCAACATAAACAACCCCGGTAATCTGACCGCGCGCCCGAAGCGGACTCGCCATAATACTACGCATCCCGTGGGTGATAATACTCATCTGACCTGCATAACGGGGGTCTTCTTGTGCATTCGTGGTCACAACGGGTTCGCCATTTTCAAAAACTTGCCGCGTAATGGTCTGACTAAACGCAATATCTTTGCTATCCAGTGTTTCTTGATCGAAGTTACGCGCTACTTGGACTTCCAACGACCCATCATCATTCAGAAGCATCAAGAAACCCCGTTCCGCTTCTGACAATTCAATGATGGCGTCCATCACTTGATCAAGTACTTTTTGCAGATTCACGGACGACCCCACCGCGCGGCTTACTTCATAGAGTTTCGCGACACGTTGTTGTTGGGTCGTATTAACCCGTTCCACTTCAACATCTTCAAGGAGTGTGGAAAATGAGGCCAGCCGCGCATCTAAATAATCGGCATCGATGCGCCCATTTTTGAGTTGACTGCGTAACAATGTAATATTTTGTTTTGCTCCGGCGAGGGCCATTGCTAAGTCTTGCCCGGTGCGTCGTGACTGGTCGGTCATACGCCTATTTTCCCTTCTTGACTACGCTTTGATAATAACGACAATCGGCAGTTAGGGGACAAATTTCGCATTTAGGACTGCGTGCCCCACAAATTTCACGCCCATGCTGAATAATATTTAGATGCAGGGCATAATAATCTTCAGGTGGGGCTATTTGCTCCCATTGATAATGCGCATCATCAATACTCGTATCTTCATCAATGAAGCCAATCCGTTTACTCACTCGATTGACATGGGTATCGACTGGAAAAGCAGGTTTGTTAAACGCAAACAGTAAAATAATAGAGGCAGTTTTTAGACCAACACCTTTAATTTTGACAAGCCATTGTCGCGCCTCTTCCGTATCCATATCCTCAATAAAATCAAGCGTGATGGAACCTTGGGTTTCAGTCAAATATTCCAGCGCTTTTTGAATACGCGGTGCTTTTTGATTCGCCAGACCAGCCGAGCGAATCGCCTCACGCACATCTTCTTCAGCCCCATCGCGCACACTTTCCCAGTCAGGAAAAGCTTCCTTCAGGCCATCAAAACCCTTGTCGCGATTTGTATCGGAGGTGTTCTGACTTAAAATCGTGCAAACGAGTTCATCCACAGGTGGCAGGTGTTGCCGCCACGTAGGATAGCCATAAAGTTCACGCAATTTAGGCATGACTTCGTTGTAAAGCGCTTGCCGTTTTTCGAGCGTTCGTTTCGTTAATTTTTTCGGTTTTGCCATTGTTTTGGTTAATTTGGGTTGGTGTTGGTAAAAAACTACCATCCCATTGTACAACATCTAGCAAGTCTGCGCACAAATTTTGTCACGCCTAACACTCTAAAGCCTTAATTCTTTAATAAAACACGACTGTTTCTATCAAATTATGTTGCAAGGGACATGCCTACGGGCTATAGTCTGCGTGGATTTACAGAAAATAGTTAGGAAACATCTCCATGTCTGATGATGAAAAAAAGAACAATAACAACAACGATACTGCTGAAAGCAAGTTACCCCCCGACCCCACTGTGACTGCCCATTCTATTACCGTAAATGGCCAAAAACTCGTCTACACTGCCCATACAGGGTTGTTGCCAATTTACGACAAAAAAGAAGAACACAAAGCCAACATGTTCTTCACCGCTTATATTTTGGATGCAGATGACGCCAAGCGTCCGCTCACCTTTGTGTTCAATGGTGGACCGGGATCATCATCGGTTTGGCTCCATATGGGCGCAAT
>JBNLCD010000101.1:0-12598 GCA_050303635.1 Anaerolineae bacterium | reverse complement strand
TCAGTTTACCCAAGCGATGGTGGACGAATGTCTCGCTTGGCTTGCTAAATATCTGTAGATTTGGCAATAGTTGGCAGTGTTTTGGCTGGTGTTGGCAGGAGATTTCAGCCTAGGGTAAAGATACGTATTTACCTGATGAAAGGCTCCGTACAATGTCAAATAAATTTTGGTACAACTGGCTTATACTCACCACTTTAGGCGTTATGCTTTTTAGTCTAGTCTTGGTACTGATTCCGCACGAACTCCAAACTGTGCTAGATGATCTTTATCTAGCTGATGAAAATCCCGCTGAAACGTTCAGTCCGGAAGCTTATCACTATCTCAATTTTGTATTTGGGGTTTTAGGCGGCGTGATGTTGGGTTGGATGGCGGCTATTTTCTATATTCTGGTTACCCTCTTTAAATACGGTGAACGCTTGGGTTGGCGATTAATTACCCTCTCGTTGCTGACATGGTTTGTGGTGGATAGTAGTGCTTCGCTAATCACGGGGTTCTGGCAAAATGCGGTTCTGAATGCTGTGTTCCTATTATTGTTTGCCATTCCTCTGTTCGCTACTTACCGCGAGTTTCATGCGTCTGAAGCAATTAATCCGCGGACACTTTCCAGAAAAAGCGCTGTTTAGATTTATGTAGAGCGCCCAAGTGTTCGTAAAACCCAATGGCATTCGCGTTGAAGTCAGGTGTTTGCCATTGGATTTGTTGATAGCCCTGCGCCTGCGCAAATTGCTGAATATAAAGCATGAGCTTTTTGCCTAAGCCATATTGACGGACAGTGGGTTGCAAATAAAGACAATCTAGATAGAGATAATAGCGCGCGTCCCATGTCGCATATTGAGGCATAAATGTGGCATAGCCGACCAATTTTTCAGCGTGAGCAACCACAATACACTGCAAATAAGACGATTCACCAAAGATTGCTTTGTCTAAACGATCAGGCTGTCCATTTTCAACATAAGCGACCTGCTCAAATTGGGCATGTTCCCGACAGAGTTGGACCAGTTGATCTAACTCTGTCGGTTGTAGTGGACGAATATGATAGTCTGTCGAATCAGACACCGCGCACCACCGGATAACGTTCGCGGTCTTCCCAATATTCAATGCCGCCGATCATCTCTTTGACGGAATAACCGAGCTTGCTGATTTTATGAGCGGCTTTGGTCGCCCCATTACAACCCGGTCCCCAACAATAGACAATGAAGAGGGTATCATCGGGATAGTCAGCTAATGCGCTAGCAGTGATTTGGGCGTTGGGTAGGTTTAGGGCATGGGGCAAGTGGCTTTTGGCGTAAGCCTCGACGCTCCGCACATCTAAAATTATATAATCGGTAATATCGTGTTTATAGTCATAGAAAACGTCGGCGCAATCGGTTTCATATTCAAGTTTAGCGGCGAAAAAAGCTTGGGCTGATTCACATGTTGCGGCAGGCACAGCCGTCACTTGAGATTTATGGGTGAGTTGCATGGGAGAGTTCTCCTGATTTGGGTTGGCGGTGTATACAGTTTAACGTTCATTTTAGGTCAAGCGGTATACACGAAACGCAAACACTTTATTCGTCATTTGCGAATGCTCTGGGGCTCAATCTCCGGTATGATTACTAATATGGAACTCAACTATTTACAGACCTTTGTGGTCGTGGCCGAAGAAAAAAGCATTACGCAAGCGGCGAAGCGTTTGTTTACAACGCCGTCGTCCATTAGCGTCCATATCAAAAATTTGGAAGATGAGCTTGGCGTGCAACTCTTTGAGCGGAGTTCGCGCGGGATGGTCATTACACCTAAAGGTGAAATTTTGCTCGAAAAAGCTAAACACACCCTGCAATCGGTGCAAGATTTGGTAAATCATGCGGCCCAAATGCAGGCGCATCTGATGGGGGAAGTCAGTTTAGGCCTGAATGCGAGCTTAGGATTTTTGCTTATTCCGCGCTTGCTTGAAACACTACGAAGCGAGGCTCCGGGGATTCAATTGCAATTGGTTAATCAATCAACCGGGCGCATTCTTGAACAAATCAGCACGGGGCAACTGGATATTGGTTTTGTGTATGGACCCATCGCCGATGATCGATTTCATCAGATTCCGTTAGCGACTATTCCTTTAAGCGTGGTTGGTCCCATTGTGTGGACTGATGAATTGGCTAACCAAGATTGGGCACATCTGGCTACCTATCCGTGGATATGCAGTGATTACCATTGTCCTTTTCAGGAGATTATTGACCAGAAATTTCATGAATTAGGCTTGGACTATCAGCCCGCGATTCGCACCAATGATGAATTTAATCGGGCCGAATTGGTGCAAGCGGGTGTGGGACTATCCTTGTTAGAAAGCAGTGAGGTCCAGCGTTTAGCCTCGAATAACGCTATTGTTGCGATTCGTGAAAACGAGTTTCATTGTGCGCTATCTGTGATTTGTTTGACCTATCGCCAATATGACCCCTTACTAAACACCGTTTTACAAAATATTCAGCACATCTGGTTAGCTGATTGACCTATGTGTAATATAAGAGTTTCATCAAAAAAACAACTTATTTCTAACTAAAGAGTTACATTCAGGGCAGATTTGAACCTCAGAAGGAACAACTGTGTAAGCAGAGCGCAAGCAACTGACGTAAGGATTTCATGGAATTGATCGTCAATTGTTAGTGGTTGTATTGAAGTTGTCAAATTCGCCATAATCCCTTAGTATTGAAACGTATGTTCCAAAGGGGAGATAACTTCAATATCATCCTGGACATTTATTCCTTCACATCAATCACAACATATTAAGGATTCTACAAATGTATAAGAAGCATAATAAACGCTTATCCGTTCCAAGTAAGATTACTCGCCGCGATTTTCTCCGTTTCGCGGGGGTCGGTTTTGCCTCAACCATGCTTCCGCTTCAATTTGCTCCAAAAACAGCTTTTGCCCATAACAAATTTAATCCAGTTGCAGAACGTGCCCGTCGGTTGGGTGGCAGTACGCTGAATGTAGCATTTGAAGCTCCGGTTGTTCTTGATCCAGCCGCTCATTCAACGGATAGTGAAGTTGCATTAGCCAATGCCATATATGACTATTTGGTTGATGTCAGCCCCCGCTCAGAAGTGATGCCACGTTTGGCTAAAAGTTGGAATATTAGTGAAGATGGTCTAACTTATCAATTTGATCTTGTCGAAGGCGTAAAATTCCATGATGGTAGCGATTTCACCGCCGCCGATGTGATGTGGACATTCAACCGCTTGCGCGATCCCGATCAATCTGGTGCCGCCGATCTCTTAGGATCAATTGAAGATATTAGCTCCGATGGCGATTATTCAGTTACCTTCACGTTAACGCAACCTAACCCCGATTTTCTTTTCTTTTTGAGTGATAACCGTGCGTTAATTTTGAAAGCGGATACGGAAGACGCGTCCAATTTTAACGGAACTGGCCCATTCAAGATGTCAGATTATAGGCCTGATGACCGTGCCATCTTGACCCGCAACGAAGATTACTTCTTGCCTGGTTTGCCATTGATGGAAGAACTCCAGTTCCTCTATTATGCCGATGTCAACACCAGCATTAATGCGTTGCAAGATGGGGCTGTGGATGTTGTTTTGCGGATGCCCACGCCGTCCTTCCTTGCTTTAGAAGAAGCAGGTGATTTCAACACCATCAATATTCCGACTGCTGGCTATAATAATGTACGCTTGCGTCAAGATCGTGGTGTTGGGGCTGATCCGAATGTAATGAAGGCTTTCCGCTTATCCGTTGATCGCCAACAAATCTTCGAATTAGTCAGCTTTGGGTTTGGCGCGGCTGGTAAAGATGCGCCCATTAGCCCAGTTTTCAGTGACTTCTTTGATGCAGATTTACAAGCACCAGAACGTGATATTGAAGCCGCCAAGGCATTGTTGGCCGAAGCAGGTTATGAAGATGGCTTAGATATTGAATTGTATGTACCTAATTCGGGTGATCGTCCTGATTTGGCATTGGCCTTACGGAGCCAGCTTGAACCGGCTGGAATCCGGGTTGATGTGAAGACTGTTGATGAAGGTGTCTACTACAGTGATGCTGAAAACAACTGGCTCGATGCTGATTTCGGAATTACCGGATGGGGTCCACGCCCAACACCGCAAATCTATTTGGAAACTTCATTGAAGACAGATGCGACTTGGAATGAATCCCATTATTCTGATGAAGAATTGGATGCGCTCATTGATGCAACTGCTACCGCGGTTGATGCTGATGCACGCGCCCAAGCCTTCAAAGATATTCAAGCGCTCTTATTAGATCACGGGCCATTGATTATCCCGTACTTCTTCCCAGTATTTGGGGCGGTTAATCCCAGTGTTGAAGGGGTTGATGTTCATCCATTTGCTGGACGGACCGATTTCCGTAACGTAAGCCGTAGCTAGGATTTATGACACAACAAGCTAATTCAGGAGTTGGGCAAAGTCCCAACTCCCCCTCTTTACTAGAAAAAACATTTTCAATAGTTGGCACCGTACGCCAATTTTTGCGTCCAGTGTGGTTTGCGCTGTCTGGACTTTTTTCTGTTTTTTTTCCTTTGCTCGGAACCTTCATCGTTATTTTGTTTGTATTGGCGGCGATTTTTGCCGAAGATATTACCCCCTATGATTATGATGACGATCAATTTACCCATTTTGGCGAATTAACGCGCTGGCAAGAACCCTGTTACAGCGATGTTTCGGTGATTGATTTTCTGCGCAATGACTATAAAGATACGTGCGCAAATTTATTTGGTACGAATATTAACGGGCAAGATATTTATAGTCGCATTATTTTTGGAACGCGGGAAATTTTCCGTCTGGCGGGGTTGGGTACACTCGTGGCGGTTATTATTGGGTCACTCACCGGACTCTTGATAGGTTATTATGGCGGCTGGATTGATGAAATTGTGGGCCGTCTTTTGGATAGCTTAATGTCGATACCAGTCCTAATTTTAGCACTGGTACTGATTGGGGCATTGGGGAGTAGCGGCATCACATTTTATCTGGGTTTCAATCGCTTTGGCCTCAATTTCAGTATCAATGAAGTGTTGGTCAGTGAAAAAGATACCATTTTGGTGGTGCTGATGGTTGTCTATTCGCCCATTGTCGCGCGGGTAGTCCGCAGTAATGTGCTAGAAATCCGGACACGGGGGTTTGTTGAAGCCGCTAAACTGCGCGGGGAATCAACATTATATATATTGGTGCGCGAAATTTTGCCGTCGGTTATTCCAACCCTAGTGGTTGAAGCATCGCTCCGTTTTTCATATGCGATTTTCCTGGTGGCATCTTTAGGTTATTTGGGTTTGGGCGCTGATCCACCCACGCCCAATTGGGGTTTGATGGTCTTTGATGCCTACCAAAAGGAATTTGATCTGCAACCATTTACCTTAACATATCCAGCGGCGGCCATTGCCATTTTGGTGGTCAGTGTCAATTTGATGTCGGATGGAATTAAGCGTATTGTGCAACGAGCTTAGAAGAAAACGTTTATTCCCTTTTTTGTAAAAAAGGGAATGCCAAAAAACTTTTAGAAAGTCCCTTCTAAAAGTTTTGGTCAAGCTTTTAATGAAGTTTAAGAATTAAATACGGGTTATTGCAACAACGGGTGAGGCATGCCTCACCCCTACAAAATGTGTTCATTACGCCATAAATTTGTAGGGGCGACCCATGGGTCGCCCGTGATTATAACCCCCATTATTTTGTTAAAACACAACAAAAGCTTGAATAAGTTTTTGCGCAATGCCGATAGCAACTGTGAGAGTGTGAGAGGGAGACTATATTTTCATGAATCTAGATTTGATTCAAGAATTGTATGCCTATAATTATGCCGCCCATCGTCGTCTATGGGATTCGATTCGCCAGTTAACAGATGCACAATTTATCGAGGAAGTGCCGTATTCTATTGGTTCTGTGCGGAATCATATGGTGCACCTCAATAGTGTCGATGAACGCTGGATTGCGCGGGTAAAGGGCGGAGAATTACCTCCCCGAACATATCCTACAGATTACACAACCATTGCCGAGGTTTATGCCAAATACGAAGCTGTTGAAGCGGATATTCTCGCCACGATCGCGAATTTAACACCGGCTGATCTCAGGCGTGAACTGGCTTATGATGTGCGGCGGCACGACACTCCGCGTCGCAATACGGTTGCGCAAATTTTGGTGCATGTAGTCAATCATGGCACCGATCATCGCGCGCAAATTCTGCCCATCTTGCATCGTTTGGGCGTACCGACCTTTGAACAAGATTATATGCTGTACTTATGGGATAATCAGTCGTCATGACCAATCAAGCCGAACACCCCGTTTTAACCGTCGAAAATCTAGACATTGAATATCGAATCGGAATGCAGTGGCGCAATGCTATTCGCGATTTCGAGCTGACGGTATATCCTCAACAAATTGTGGGAATTGTTGGCGAATCAGGTTCGGGGAAATCGACGGTTATTAAAGCGATTATGCGTTACCTCAGCAAAAATGGTCGCATTAGTCAGGGCGCAATCCATTTTAAAGATCAGGATTTGGTACAGAATTCGCGTCGGCAAATGCGCAGTTTATGGGGAGGGGCCATGCATATGGTGCCCCAAAATGCATTTGCGGCTATGAACCCTTCCTTACGAATCGGTGAGCAAATTGCGGAAGTCATTCGCATTCATGATAATTTGTCTTCGTCGGATGTAAGGGCACGTATCCATGAAATTTTAGGTGCGGTGCGTTTAGCTGATCCAGTGAAAATTGCGAAACGGTATCCGCACGAACTGAGTGGTGGTCAACAGCAACGCGCTGTTTTAGCAATGGCTTTTGCAACTGCCCCAGATTTACTTTTACTGGACGAACCGACCACCAGTTTAGATGTCACGACTGAAGCCACTATTTTAGATTTAATCTATGAATTGATTGATCGTACCGGTGCAGGGGCCATTTATGTGACCCACAATTTGGGCGTTGTTGCGCAAGTTTGTGAGCGGGTGACAGTGATGTATGGTGGCGAAATTATGGAAGATGCCGCCGTTGAAGATTTATATGCTCAGCCATTGCATCCATATACAATTGGTTTACTAGCCAGTATTCCGAAATTTGGCCAAACAAAATATCAGCAAGCCCTGCAAATGATGCCAGGTAGTCCGCCGAGTTTGGGGAATCGACCTAAAGGCTGTGTTTTTGCGGATCGATGCCCGATTGCGGTTGATCAGTGTTTCACGGCCAAGCCACCCCTCGAGGAGTCAGGTGATGGCCGTAAGGTGCGCTGTCATCGCTGGCCCGAAATTGCTGATGAAACGGTGCAAGTACGTCAACATTTTGAACGGGGCATTGAACTCAAGACCAAAGATGAACGCGAAGCCCTTTTAGATGTTCACGATTTCACCAAGCATTTTGATGTCCGCCTCGAAGCAATTGATTTGCTCAAAAAATTGCAGGGCCAAGCGGTGTTTAACAAAGTGCGCGCGGTGGATGAGGTGAATATCCACATTCAATACGGCAAAACGCTCGGTTTGGTGGGCGAAAGTGGGAGTGGCAAGACCACGCTTTCCCGGATGATTGTGGGCCTGACAGATCGCACTTCCGGTGAGATGACATTGCTCGGCGCGGATGTTAAAAATAAAGTTAGCCAGCGCACGCAAGATACCTTGCGCCAATTGCAAATGGTTTTCCAAAACCCTGAAGATTCACTGAATCCTTATTTGCGAGTCGGGCAAGCTATTCAACGCCCGCTCATTAAATTAGCTAAGATGAAGCGCGCGGATGCCAAACAACGTGTCAAAGAGCTGTTAGAAGCGGTCAGCCTCGATGAAACCTATCTGCGGCGCTATCCATCCGAATTGAGTGGTGGTGAAAAACAACGTGTGGCGATTGCGCGGGCATTTGCGTCTAATCCTGAAATTATTGTGTGTGATGAACCTGTTTCGGCGTTGGATGTCTCGGTGCAAGCGGCGGTTCTAAATTTGCTAGCACGCCTCCAAGAAGAACATGATACGGCCTATTTATTCATCTCGCATGACTTGGCTGTAGTTGGTTATCTGGCCGATTATGTCGCGGTGATGTATTTAGGTGAAATTTTCGAAACGTCGAGCGTGGATACACTCTTTCAAGCGCCTTATCATCCCTATACCGAAGCGCTTATTTCAGCTATCCCCATTCCTGACCCGGCGCATGAAACGCAACATATCCGTTTAAACTCGGATGTGCCCAGTCCACGAAATTTGCCAAGCGGCTGTCGTTTTCATACCCGTTGTCCGCGCAAAATTGGTGATATTTGTGAGCAAGAAATCCCACCGTGGCGCGCCGTCAATGATGATCACTATATTCGTTGTCATATCCCGATTGATGAACTCATCACTTTACAAGAAACCGCGCCAGAAACAGTTGAGGAATAAGCATGATTCGTTTTATTCTACGTCGCCTATTTTTCTTTGTTTTGACCTTGTGGTTTACCTCCATGTTGATTTTTGCGCTCACATGGCTTTTACCGGGGGATGCATGTCAAATTAAGTTTAAACGGGATGCTACGCCGGCACGGGTCGCGGCCTGTCGGGCAGATCTCAACTTGGATAAGCCGATTTGGGAACAATATACAATCTGGGCCGGAAATTTCATTCAATATGATAGCCAAACGGGTGAATTTGATTGGGGCGAATCGCTTTTTGATGATAATCCCAATGATGACTATACCGTCTATAGTGAGATTTCTCAGCGCCTCGAAAACTCAATGCGCTTGGCGCTGGTTGTCTTAGTGGTGACCACACCGATTGCGATATTCTTTGGCGTGATCGCTGGTTTAAATGAGAATAATGTTGTCGACGGTCTTATTTCGGTGGTGACTCTTGCCTTTGTGAGCTTGCCGGAGTTTGTGACATCGCTATTTTTGATTAATACGGTGGGCGAAAAGTGGGCCAAAGAGTGGGACTGGTTGCCGTGGCAACTTCGAACAACAGCCACGGAATTTGATCCATCGATGTCTATTTGGGAATCGTTACCCTACATCACCTTCCCGGCCATTGCCGCCTCCTTAGTGTTATTGGGTTATATTGTGCGCTTGACACGGGCCGGCGTCATTGAAGAACTCAAACGCGACTATGTGCGGACAGCTGAGCTCAAGGGGATGGCTTATCCCACAGTCCTTTTCAAACACATTTTGCGTAATGCCCTTTTACCGACTGTAACTGTTTTAGCGATTAGTATGGGATGGTTGTTGAGTGGATTGGTCGTTATTGAAACAATCTTTAAATATGAAGGTCTTGGTAAGTTTTTAGTTGCATCTGTTAAGAATCGGGACCTGCCATTTATTGTGGCTATCACAATGGTCTCAGTTACAATTATTTTGATTTCGAACTTCTTAGCCGATATTTTATATGCAATTTTAAACCCACGTATCAGATTCTCTGACGAAAATTAACACCTGCGTTCAAATAATGCTATAATTGCACCAGCTAGCATTTTTAAAAATACAAATAGTGAGCTAGTTTAGTTTATTTTTCTATTCAGGAGGTTTTCCCCCATGAAGAAACGTCGTCTCTTTATTGGATTTTTAGTTTTGACGTTGGTCGGCATGGTTGTGCCCAATGTTGTCGCGCAACAACCTGCTCCCGCCACGTCATCCGCGACATCACAAATGACCGAATGCAACGAAGATCTTACCGGCGAAACACTATATTATTATCACTTTGGAGATTTAAGTGGAGCCTATAGTTTTATTACTTTGCCGATCGTCGCTGGTGTAAATGATTCCGTCGCTTATTTTAATGAAAATGGTGGTATCTGTGGTGCTCAAATCGAAGTAAGATACCGCGATACGGGTGGTGATACTGATAAAACCCAACAATACTGGGATGAATTCACAGCCATTGAAGGCGCAGAACGTCCTAACTTTATCTTCCTGTACAGTAGTGCGGATGCTGAATTGCTTCGCGACCAAGCGGCTGAATTGGAAATTCCGATTCTTTTGTCTGCTGGTAGTGAACTAGCCCTCTATGGCGAAGATGCCGCTACACCGGGCTGGGTATTCTCCATCATTCCACTCTACACTGATGAACTTGGTTTGTTCTGCGAATATATCAGTGAAAATTGGGATCAATACGGTATTGAAGGCGATCCGGTAATCGGTCATCTAAGCTGGGCTGGTGCTTTTGGTTCCTCCAGCGATACTCCCAATACCCAAGCTTACTGTGAATCACTTGGTGTTGGCTATGCTGGTGCAGAATACTTCTTACCAACCGCCAGTGGTGTTGCTGAACAATTGCAAGTTTTGCTTGATAATGGTGCCAACATCATCTATACAACTTCATTGGCCACAGGTCCGGTATTGGTTGCCAAGACCATTGCTGGTGCTGAATTACAAGGTCAAGTTTTGCTTGCAGGTTCTAACTGGGCACTTGATACATCTGTCATTGGTTTAGGTGGCGCTGATGTAGCCGGTATTATTGGTTCATTGCCCTACCTCTGGTGGGATGAAGTTGAACACCCGGGCGTAAGCTTGGTCCTCAATTCATGGTTAACGAATCGTTTGGCTCCAGCGGGTGATGATCCCGAAGCCCAACGTGCCGCTTTGGGAACCCGTAATATTGCTTACTTGCTTTCCTTTGCAGTGATGGACCTGTATGTTGAAACAACAACCCAAACTATCAACCGTGTTGGTTTTGAAAACCTGAGCGGTGCGGCTATCTATGAAACTTGGGATAGCGGATTTGAATATTCAGCGTTGGAAGGTATTCTTAACTTCTACTTTGACTCTGAGGTCCGGACTCCTACAACTTCACGGATTGGTCAAATCCAATTTGTTGAAACTGAAGCTGGCGTCTTGCCGACCATTGCTCCATTAACCGAGTTCCGTGATACACCAGACCTTCGGGCTAGTGTTGAACTCGAATAATCAGTTAAGTAGTTAATACTAAGGTGTGGTCAGAATTGGCCACACCTTTTTTATTTGTCAGAGCAAATTCCACCACACTAAACCGTCGAGTATTTGACCGACATATCCTTCTCTTGCTACAATTTCCCCCGATTTATTGACCATTCAACGAGAAACTCTATGCCAAAAACTTTGACTGTATCAGCCCCTGCCAAACTCTTTTTACTCGGTGAACATGCTGTTGTTTTTGATGGCACATGTATTATTACCGCCGTTTCGGCACGTTTATTTGTCAGCCTCACCACACATCCTGAATCTACCCTGATTTTGGATGCACCCGATGTGGGTTTAGAAAATTATCAAAAACCGATGCGTGATGTCGTGGCAATTCCTGAGAAAACAGGCAATAGTCGCTTTGTGGAAAGTTGTATTGCTGTTTTTAACGAGCACTATCCTATTCATGACGGTTTGCATATCACCACCCGGAGTGAATTCAATAAGGATTTGGGCATTGGGAGTTCATCCGCTGTCGTAGCCGCCACACTGTTTGGTTTAGCTCAATTTTATGAGGTTGAGTTGAGCCCAATGGATCTTCTTGAATTGGGTGTCAAAGCTATTCAACAGGTCCAAAATTTGGGATCCGGTGCAGATTTAGCTGTGGCAATTTACGGTGGCACCATTTATTACGAAAATCGTCAACCGCGCGTGATTGAAACACTCCCAATCGAAAACTTACCGATTTTTGCGGTGTGGAGTGGGAAGAAGGTTTCAACAGTCAATTTAGTTCAAGAAGTCAGACGCTTATATGAGCATCAACCCAATATTGTGCCCACAATTATTGAGACCATTCTCAATATTGTCGAGGTCGGGCGCACCGCTTTTGCTGAACAAGATTGGGTCCAAGTCGGTGAGCTAATGAATATTCAACAAGGCTTATTAGAGGCGCTCGGCGTCAATACGGCCAGTTTAGCGGATATCGTGTTTACGGCGCATGAGGTTGGGGCTTTAGGGGCAAAATTGAGTGGCGCAGGCGGAGGCGATTGTGCGGTCATATTGGCCGAGCCGACCGAATTAGAAACGGTGCAGAATAAATTACGTGAAATGGGTAAGTATGTCGTGGACTATCGGTTGAATGCTGACGGTGTGCGGATTGAGGAACAAGCATAAACCTGTGGCAAGAAAAAAGGCCACAACATGCTGTGGCCTTGCGATATTAGCGTTATTATTGCGCTATAAGCTTATTCAACGCGTTCAATGGTTTCACCCGTGGCTTGTTCCCATACCCAATCAATAGCTTCAATCACGATATCTGGATCGGTTTGCATGATGAAGTGAGGCGCACCTTCGACAATCACATGTTGACTATTGGTTGAACGGGCGGCGTGATCTTCTTGCCATTGGAGCCATATTTGGGCAATAGCCGGATTAATCGCTGTGTCTGCATTAATATTGTCGCCAGCGGTCAAAACATATAAGGGCATATCCCCTAAATCACCCACCGCGTCAACTTCGATAGCACTCGACCATAAATCCATATTTTCACTGGTCACAGTTTCCCCGGCAACGGGTGCGTTAGCGGGGTCAATTTGCGCAACCAGGAGTATCATGTCGGGATGTGAAGCATCAATCATGACCATACCGGCCACTTCATCAGGATGTTGATCGGCAAAGACCTGTAAATTAAAACCTGCAATGGAATGACCGATAAGCAAGTAGGGTCCTTCAATTTCCGCAATTTCTAGAATCTGAACCAAATCATCAACCATATCTTGCGTTGTTCGAA
>JBNLCD010000100.1:0-12661 GCA_050303635.1 Anaerolineae bacterium | reverse complement strand
CCACCTGTATATTGGAAGAGCGCTACATCGCTCGGTTGAACATCGACATCGGGCTTTTGCCCGTCATATTTTTCGAGCATATCCTGCAACCAAGCGTCGCCGGATTGAAGCTTATCAAGGCGGTGTCCATCTTTCTTTTCACGCGCAATCGTGAAGAGGGTTTTAGCTATGGGATGGAAATATTCTTTGATATTGGTCACGATGATGGTTTCAACATCGGTGCCACTTTGAATTTCTTTGAGCAAGGGATAGAACAAGCTCAAACTGAGCACAATCTTCGCGCCCGCATCTTTAAGTTGATATTGCATTTTTGCGGCGGGATAGGTGGGGTTGGTGGCGGCGATAACGCCCCCGGCTTTCAAGATAGCGTAAAAGCTGATGATAAATTGGGCACAGTTCGGCATGACAATCGCGACGCGATCGCCTTTTTCCAAGCCTTGCTTGACCAACGCCACCGCGAGCGCGTCCGAAAGTTTGTCTACTTCGCTATAAGTCAATTCATTCTTGAGACGGCCAAAGAGGGGGACTTTGGCTGAAACAAGAGCCAGCGTATTATTCGGATATTTTTGAGCTGATTTGCGCAAAAAATCAAAGAGGGGATGTTCGGGATAGGGGGCCAGAGAATGCGGGACGTGGGCATCATAATTTTTCGTCCACGGACGATCTGCATAATTAGTCATTTTTGGTAGCTCCAAAGGAATACAAAATAATCTTTATGGCCCTATTCTACTCGGAATTAGGGTAAAACCCAAATGGTGATTTGATTAATTTTTGACAAAAAAACCTGCCCATAGCGTCGCTACAGACAGGTTAAATTGTTTCGATTTCTGTTTAGATTGGGTCTCTAATCAGAGGTTACATGGACCCATTCGCTCTCGCCGACTAATTCATCATCCGGCAGATGAGCGATGGCGTACATACTGCCTGAGATGCCAGCGGGGACATTAAATTCAAGCGTTGCCCCATCCAGCCAGTCAGTGTCTGAACCAAGCAGAACGGGATCAATAACCTCACCATCCCCATAATCCTGCTGGAAGTAGAAATCAATCTTGGTGGCTTCGAGCGGCACTTCGTACCAGATCAGGGTAATGTCACTACCTGAAGCCAGATAGACGTTATTCGGATCACCTGAGCCCAACATCGGGAAGAATCGGATCTTGCCTTCCGTTGTCGGCGCATCAATGCTGTAGACTGAATAATTCGTCATCTGCATTTGGAATTGGGTGCCATTGGCATCATAAGTGGATGCGAAAAGCTTCTGATCACCCAAACCATACGGCACCGTCCATTCAATTGATGCCCCATCGGCCAGATTATTATCCACGCCGATACCTGTCCAACCATCCGTCTCGTAGTTATAGAGAGCGAAATCAGCCCGACCTAAATCGGTGCGCGCCCCAATATACGTCACGGTAATGGTTGCACCCGGTTGTAAGGTGAGTACCCCTTCGCCATTATCTAAGACAAAATGGCTGACTGGAATTGAGCCTTCAGTCGCAACACTATTGGTATGAACCTTGGTGCGTAAACTGGTTTGCGTGACCTTGATTGAGTCCACAAACATGTTGGCAAAAACGAGATTAGCGTTTAATCCAGTGGGCACGGTCCACGTGGTTGTCGCCCCATCACCCAAATTACTATCGGTCCCAATCACGCCCGCAACTTTACCGTCAGCTGTCGCCAACAGAAATTGGACATGACTCGCACTTGAGTCTACTTCAGGATAAGCCAGTGTAACGGTATGGCCGGCGGTCAATTGCAGATTATCATTGTCCAAATAGGTGCCTTCACTAAACGTGACGCGTCCTAAATAAACCACACCGGGATCGGTTGGGACAGGGGTAGTCGGAACAGGCGTAATTGTCGGCGGAATCGGTTGACGCGGCACATACAGCACTTGGCCAACTGATAAACTATTCGGATTGGTCAAGCAATTTGCATTTTGTAGGGTACCTGTATCGGATTGAACTGAGCGCGCAATGGCACTCAAGGTATCACCACTTTTGACGGTATAAACATACCAGTCGGTGCGTTTGGTACAGGTCGTCACATTACCATTCCCACTGCTACCATTGGTAAACGGTGTGCTGGTGGGGGCAACCGACGTTGCCGTCGGGGTATTGGTAATCACCACAAACGGTGAAGTCGGTGTTAAATTGCTCGAAAGCGGACGGGGTGACGGCACCACAGTGGGTTCATCACTCCCTGATAATGAACAGGCCAAACTTGCCAATACGAGTACAAGGATTACTGTTAAAACACGAACCATCGAGTTTCTATCTCCATCTGATTTTACCCAATTCCCTTTAAGCTCATGTTTACTTTACGACAAATTTGATGATTTAGATTGTTGCTTACCAAATGCTTATCTGACGCTCACCTGACAGTCATTGACACCGCGTGTCTTCATTCAGTCGATGGGTTATGTATATAATTGGGAAAAAGGCTACGCCATGCCGTAGCCACTTCAATAATTCTGATCAAAAAACAGTCTAAATATGTAGGATTGATGAACAATGACCATCTCTTCTCAGGTAATGGATTCCCTGCTAGAATAGCGAATCTCGCTGATCTAGAAATTGATACTATTGGAGGCAGATTGACCGATATTTATGGCCAACTTGAGCGTACGCATTTAGCCAACGGCTTGCGGGTGTGGTGTTTACCCCGTCCCAACAGTGGCACCGTGGCGTTACTTGCTCATTTTCCCATTGGCGCACGCACCGAAAATAAAATTAATAGTGGCATTTCCCACTTTTTGGAGCATATGGTCTTCACCGGGACCGAACGATGGGATGAAACTGATATTGCCAATGAAGTTCGGCAACGTGGTGGTCAATACAATGCCCATACCAGTCGCGAGGAAACCACCTTTTATATGCATATTGATGCCGCCGATGCCGAATTTGGTATGGAATGGCTTCAACAAATTCTCTTTAAGCCAAGTCTTCGCCCCGAAAAATTTGAGAAAGAACGTCAGGTTATTCTCAATGAAAAAGGCGGCGAATATGATCGCCTGCAAAGTGCGTGGGAATGGTTCGAAGATCGCAACTTGGGTTGGAGCGTAACCCGCGCGATGCGGCGGCGTATCTATCCCAAGTCCACGATGCTCATGCCCATTATTGGGCGCGATAAGAGCCTCAAAAATCTGACCCATCAACAATTGGTGGATTATTATCGCACCTATTATGTCCCTGCGAATATGACGCTCATTGTGGTTGGGGATATTGAACCCGCCGAAGCCTTCAAATTGGCAGAAGCTCAGTTTGGCGATATTCCGACGCGCACATCACCCCAAACGTTGCCACCCGTGAAAACCGTCTCCAAGCCATTCAATGTTCGCCTGCAAGGACCGATGCCGAATGATCAGGGGCAATATCTGGTCGGTTATATGTTGGAGCGGGGCAGTCATAGTGACCGCTTTGGCTGGTGGGTGATTGAAGAAATTCTCGACAACGCCTTCATGCGCGATATTCGTTATAAGCTCGGCCTGACGTATTCTATCAATGTCTTCAGCTCGCTCTACTCGGATACAGGTTATGGCGGGGTTTATGCGCGGGCTAAAATTCAAGATTTGCCTGTCATCAAACGCACCATTGAAGAACATTTGGATCGTCTCGTGGCGGGTGATCTCACGGAAGCCGAACTTAATGAAGCTAAGAATGCCATTCGTGGACGGACCTTGCTCGATTTGCAAGATAATCTCGAAATGGCCTCATGGTTGGGCTTCGATGCGTTGCACACGCATGGCACGGATGCTCCCGTCGATGACTATTTCGGCGAAATTGGGAATGTCACCCTGGCGGATATTACACGCATCGCCCAAGGCTATTTTACGCAAGCGAAACGTTTCCGCGTCGAGCATATTCCGGCTTTCACGCCGAAACAAATTCGTCCGGCCGCTGTCAGTTTATTAGGCGCAGGCACAATGTTGTGGTCCTTGCAACGTCGCCATAAACACAAACATCGCCGCTAATGATGATTAGTGTACAGAGGCAGGTTACCATGACTTGTCTCTGTTTTTTTATATCAAAAGCCCGTCCCCTTTTTTGTAAAAAAGGGAACACCAAAAAACTTCATATAAAAGTTTTGGTCAAGCTTTTACAAAAGCTTGAAAAGTCTTTTTTGCATGACCGTATCAGAGACTACGCACATTTAAAGGGGTACTCAGATGACATCAATTTTTGCGAACAAAACGCTCGCGTTTATCGGCAGTGGGCAAATGGCCGAAGCCATGCTGGGCGGTTTGGTCGAGACGAAACAGCTTGACCCCCAACAAATTATTGCCACCGGACCACGGGCGGAACGCGGTGAACAATTAGCGCAACGGTATGGCGTGCGTGGCACGTCGGACAATCAAGCCGCCGCCACCGAAGCCGATATTATTATCCTGAGTGTGAAACCGCAATTTATTGATGAAGTTTTACCCAAAAATCCGAGTGGTATTGAAGAAAAAGATCTGGTGTTGAGCATTGCCGCCGGAATTCCGATTTTGCATTTATACGAGCGTTTTGGTAATCCGCGTATTATTCGCGCCATGCCCAATACTCCCGCCAAAATCGGCATGGGGATGAGTGTGTGGACCGCGACACCGCAAGTCAATGAACAACAATTGACCCAAGCGAGCGCAATTTTAGGGGCTTTGGGCGAAGAACTTCACGTCGACAAAGAAGATTATCTCGATATGGCGACCGCTCTTAGTGGGACCGGTCCGGCGTATGTGTTTATGTTCCTCGAAGCCATGATTGATGCCGGCGTGCATATGGGCTTTTCGCGTCGGGTGGCCCGTCAACTGGTACTCCAAACCATGTTGGGTTCGGTTGAGTATGCGCGCCAAAGTGATGAACATCTTGCCGCATTGCGTAATCAAGTAACCAGTCCAGGTGGTACCTCCGCCGAAGCGTTGTATCAAATGGAAAAGGGCGGTTTTCGGACTGTTATTTCGCGCTCGGTGTGGGCGGCTTATCAACGCAGTACGGCCCTCGGTCGTGGCAAGAAAGTCAGCCAGCGCATGAATCTCGACAAAAACGGCGATGATGAATAAGTTCCTTCAGCTTTTATTCACGTAGATTATTCAATGGCGCTCAAGCGTATGACGTCATTTTTTGCAAGTTTATGTTTTAAGCAAAACAACCGCTTTTGGGATATATTGATTGCCGCAAAAACAAATTGTTTGTGAAATTTTTAATGGTTGGCAATTAATTATTCATATTTGTGCTATGCTGAAAGCGGGAAGTTATTCAATGTAAGGCGGCTGTTAGCACTTAGAGGGGTAATGCTATGAGTCAACAACAAGAATTGGGTGTGCTGATTCAGGATCTTCGTTCAGGGAAAAATGATCGTACGTTGCAAGCCATTGATAAATTGCGCAAATTAGACTTGTTGAGCGATGGGTCATTGGCGGGCGTTAATTTGTGGGGAGCTAATTTGGCGGGAGCTAATATGCAACGCGCGAATTTAATTGGGGTTAATTTGTCAGCGGCGAATTTATCTGGCGTCGATTTTAGATTAGCCTGTCTCAATAAAGTTCGTCTGGCGGGGGCCGATTTGCGCGGCGCAAATTTAAGTAATGCACAACTCATGGGTACCAGTTTAAATAACTCAACCTGCGATGAAACCACTATTTTACCGAGCGGCGAACACTGGACACCGGATGTTAAATTTGAAATGACTGAATCAATTAAAGTACATCTCGACTACAACGATCGCTAGCTAAAATTCTACCAAACAGAATATAATATTTGGACAACACAAAGACCTGAAAACCCTTGTGCGGGGATTAGTCTGTTGGGACGATGACGGTTAAACGCCAGAGCTCATCTTTAACAACGTGGCTTATGATCTTTTAAAAATTAATGGGGATATCATTCTGTTAACAAGTAGATGCGCGTAGGGACGGAATACATCCCGTCCGTGACTACCTATCCCGATTATTTTTAGCAAACCACATTCGCCCCTTGTCTTGAAGGTAACTCAGCTATAATTCGATTCTGAAAATATTCCTAATGCAAAGTTCACGTCAACCGAATGACAAAATAAGTGAAAGCGTTGTGCTATGTCTGTCTCCACCCCGTCTATTCGCTCATTTTTGCAAATCCAACTCCTGCGCCTTGAAGATTGGACCATTCGCCAGCATCTGCGCCGAACTGAACAACGTCTACGCCATAAATCTCATCCTGAATTAACGCCCCATCAACGCAAAGCACGGCAACAAAATTTAGACTCTTTGCGCGACTATTGGCAAGCTGGTCAATTTCCGCGCAATCATGTCGAAAAACACCAACGCAGGCCGGTTTTTATTGATGAACGGGATACCCATTGTGCCGTGGGGTATTTGGTTGCGCAATCAGGTTATGCACAGACAGCGCGCCAAATTGCGAAGGAAGCGAATACGGCGCTCTTGGCGGACATGCATGTGCCAGAATTGCAAACCTGGGTTGAGCAGTGTGGTTTAACCTCACGTGAATTAGCGACGATTCAACCGACTTACTGTCCAAGCGGAGATTATGAAATTCCCCAAGTCATTATTTATACAGCCGGCCATGTGTGGCGCTGGGCGTTTATGGTTGGGTTGCTGGGCGTACCTTTTGCCACAATCAATACGATTCATCTGGGCCGTGGCCACACCTTGCCCCGTTTCATTCCTCTGATCGGATTTATCATTGGCCTGATCGTTTCAGCTTTAGGGATTGGGTTGTTGGGGCTGATTGCAACTGATCAGGCCGAAACAATATCGCTTGTCAGTCACCTGCATACAGACTATTTCACACTCGCGAGCTTAGCGGGCTGGATTGTAGCTGTTCTGATTCTCACGATCACGGGTTACGCCACTTTTCTCCTCAATCGTAAAAATTCCTTAAGTCAAATTTGGCGGCGCGTCTCTTATTTCGTGGGCTTTCTTATTGTTGTTGCAGTGAGTGTCGTTTTTGTGATATTGCCCGCGATTGATCAAGTCTTTGAAGAGGTTGCGGGTAGTTATCGGAGTACGTGCATGTGGATCTTCCTTGGCTATTCGCGCACGGTACGCGAAGCCACCTATACGCAGAGTTTTGTTGCGGTTGGACTGGGCTTGCTCTATATGCTATTGAGTTCGAGCGTTTATTTTAGCGGGCGTAAATTTGCAAAATCCGCGATCGCTCCGGATAATGAAAATGCTTTATCAGATTAACGATGTTAGCGACCCTACATATTAACCACTTCATCGACATGATAGCGCCTGACTTCGAGTTCACGGGCTAAGACGTCGGGCAAATGTCGCCCATATTCTTTCAGATGGGGCGTTGTAAAGTGATTTTCAAGCGCTTCGAAATTTATCCATTCCTCGAAAAATATGAACTTCGTCGGGTCATGGAGATCTCGATAAAATTGGTAAGAAATACATCCGTTTTCTTTGTTCGATTCGGTCACTAATTTATCAATCAGAGGTAGAACCGTTTCAATCTTGTCTTCTTTGAAATAGGCATAGCCAGCAATAACTATCATTTGAAATCCTTTCTTAGGTACCCCTTGCCAGATTATGGCAAGTTCAGTCTATTTCGGCAAATAATGGTATAAAAAAGGCCACGGCATACCGTGGCCTCGTATAATTATTTTGCTTGAACAGGCGACAACCAACGGTCATCACCTTTGAGGATTCCCCACTTATTTATTGTGTTCGTCCAGCCAATGAATGGTAGATTCGAGCAAGCCATCTTGGAAACCCAGTAAGAAGGTACAGCATAAACTTGTATCATAAATACGGATTTGCATTTCGCCTTGTGTTGCGAAAATAAGCGCTTGGACGGCTTCGAGACCGGGTGCTTCTTCAAAGCCCGTGGCGAGGAAAATGGGTTGTTCAATCTGAGCCACGGCGGGGGCGGTGGTCAGATCAAGAACTTCTAACCCGACGCTATATCCAACTAACGTGACGATGTTGTCATCGTCAGCCATCACATTTAAACCCACATCTGCGCCGGTACTTGCGCCAACAATACTGATCCGATTCGGGTCAATTCCTTCTTGGTTACGGAGCCAATCCACCCATAATTTTGTATCCGCAATATGTTTTTCGCCATTGGGGGCTTGTTCGTTACGGCCACCGGTTTCGCCGTGACCGCGTAAATCAATCGCTAAAAAGGCATAACCTGCGTCATGAAAAGCCGGAAAAAATTCGATCCATTTTTCTTTACTGGCCCCGCCGTGATGCATTAAAAGAAGGGCGGGCACTAAACCTGATTCGTCTTCTAGACCCTCTACACCGGAATAGAGTCCAACGAGTTCTAAGCCATCTTCGGCGGTGATAGTAACCCGTTCATAACCGGGGTCCTGGGCTTGAACGGCCTGAGTTTGTGGGAAGAAGGCTAGACTGAGTGCCAAAATGAGGGTGAGGAGCATAAATTTTTGCATGTTGGTATCCTTTAGAATGTAATATGTGATAGTTATTGCTCAATTGAGCAATAATGCAACTAAGCTACTGTTATGCAATTTACTCAGGATGAAATCAATTCGTTCAAAATTGGCGCGACTCTCATCTGGCTCTTAGAAATTAGCAAAATGATGTTAAGAAAACGTCGGGGAGAAGCGTTTTTAATTGATGATTTATTGAGAGGATCTGACGAAATAATGAGGTTTATGAGGTTGACCCCCTCTGTCGCTAACGCGCCATCTCCCCCATACATGGGTGAGAATGGATAGTCCTCAAGCCCGCCTCCCCTGTGTTCGGGGGAGGTGGCCGCAGGCCGGAGGGGGTAGACCTAAGGATAACCCTAGAAAAAGAGGCCATGCCAAGGCACGACCTCTCTTGAATTTGGACTAAACGGGAGTATTATTTCAGCATATCCACGAGAACTGCTTTTTGCGCGTGGAGACGGTTATGGGCTTGCGGGAAAAGGCGGGATTGCGGACCGTCAGCGACGGCATCGGTGATTTCATCGCCACGATGAGCCGGTAAACAGTGCATCACAATCGCGTGATTGGGCGCACTCGCCAACACATTATCATTGACTTGATAGGGCGGGAAGACTTCACGCCGTTTGGCGGTTTCTTCTTCTTGGCCCATGCTCACCCATGTATCGGTATAAATCACATCGGCAGATTTAACGGCTTGGTGCAGATCACTTTCCAAGACAACGGTATCGTCCAAGCCACTGATTGCGCAGGCTTTGTCGATGGTTTCTTGATCGAGCATGTAACCTTCGGGACTACTGACCACCAGTTGAAAACCAAATTTGGCGGCGGCAAAAGCCAGCGAACGCGTCACATTATTGCTATCGCCCACATAGACCACTTGCAAGTCTTTGGCGGTGCCAAATTCTTCATAGATGGTCAAGACATCGGCCATACCTTGGCACGGATGATTGTAATCGCTGAGACCATTGATGAGCGGAATATCCGACCATTTCGCATATTCAATGAGATGGTTGTGGTCAAAGACACGCATCATGACACCGGAAACATAACCTTCGAGTACACGCGCAATATCGGCAATCGATTCGCGCTTACCAAGGCCAATTTCAGTCGGGCCAATATAAAATACATAGCCGCCGACATGTTGCATGGCCATTTCAAAACTCACCCGGGTGCGTAGGGATGGTTTTTGGAAATACATAGCCAAGGATTTACCTTGTAAAACAGGGCGATTGCCGCCTGTTTGATATTCTTTTTTGAGAAAGAGGGCATGGTCAATTAAACCATGTAAAACATCAGCGGGCGTATCAGCAATACTCAAAAAATGTTGCATGCGGAAATTATCCTTTTTGCCAAATCATTACCTGATTAATTTATTCCCGATTATACCCTGAGGTTGCCAGTTGGGAAGGTGCCCTCATGGAGGAAAAATCGGTGCAATTTATCACCTCGCTTGATTGTAACGGCGGAACCGATGTGCCCTAATACAATTTTGGAAACGCGATTAATCTGAGGGAAATCAATTGTCTTCGCCAATGGTAGGGAAAACCCGACGTGGTTTTCCGCTTATGATGGGTTCAGGATAACGGCGCGGCACATCGGCCCCGCCCTACCCGTTGCGAGATTACACACAGATGCTGTTGATTATTTTCCGTCATTTATTTCGTAAGTTGTATATTGATGTCAAATGACCTGCCCTAGATAACGGGTTCCACCGCCAATCGTCCGATGACCACGACTAAGGCTAAGACCAACAAGAAAACATTGGTGCCAATCTTAGCTGTTTCGCCACGTCGATAATGATGCAAAGCGGCACCTACCATCGTTAGGATTAAGCCAAGGGCCGCCAAAGGTGTCAAAATGGGTGCAATGTCCAGAAGCATCGGTAAAATCAAACCTGGCACCGCTAAGAGTTCTAAAATCCCAATACCGCGTACGCTTGTAGCGGGATAGTCCGCAACCCAGTCCATTTTGCCGGTCGCCAACAATTTTTCCTTAGGTTGCAAAGCTTTCATGCTCCCCGCGAACAAAAATACCAACGCCAACAATCCTTGTATAACCCAGAATACGATGTTCATACCAGTTTAATCTCCTTTAGTTTTCCAACAAATGTTGTTTTTCCGTCAATTGTGGTTATACTAGCAAGATAGAGTGTCACAAATCAAACAACAAAACCACGTCATTGTTGGATATCCAACAAAACTTAGAAAATGATGGAGAACATATGGCTGAAGATCGACGGGTAAAACGCTCACAACAAGCTTTGCAAGATGCGCTTATTGAACTCCTCAGCAGGCGTGCTTTACAAGACATTACGGTGAATGCCATTGCGGAACAAGCCGATGTCAACCGCTCGACATTTTATGCGCATTATGTGGATAAATATGATTTATTTGGCGCATGTGTGCGGGGATTTTTTGCGAGTGCTTTAGCGGAACGTCTACCTGCGACGGATGATGTGCGGGCGTCGCATATTAAGGAGTTGATTCTGGTCACATGTGAGTTTTTCGGTCAAATGTCACATAGCTGTACCCCGCAAGATAAACAGCTCGATCCCCTCATCGAAACAGAAATTCAGGGGATGTTGTATGAATATCTGTTACAGGGGATTCAAACTCGACTCGGTGACCGCTTCCCTTCGGATGAAATGGCGCAAATGCAAGCCATGCTCATGAGTTGGTCCATTATCGGGGCGGGGAATGAATATCGTCATCACCCTCATAAACGCACACCGGACGACATTGCAGAAACGGTTTATCAATTATTGATGGCCCCAATTTTGCCCACATGTCTCATGGAAACTCTGCCTGATTAGTTTTCAAGTGCGGTCTTATAAAGGACAGCCTTAAAAGGGTAAAGGATTAAGAAACTCTTTCTCGTGAGATTTTTTAGTTGTATAGGTGCAAAACTACCTATAAAATTTAGGCTAAAGTATCAACTTGCCAACTCCGATGGCTTGGTGTTAAAATCATACGAAATGTTATTTGAAGGGCGCTTAGCTCAGCTGGTTAGAGTGCACGGTTCACATCCGTGAGGTCGTGGGTTCAAGTCCCGCAGCGCCCACAACCCCACCGTCGGAATGGTATTGCTTGTCCGACGGTTTTTTTGTAAATACGAGTTATGAACGGTTAACCCATCACCCATGTCGCAATCAAAAGATTCCCATGCATCGGCCCGGAAATTGCAAACCAAACAGACGGATTATTCCGCTCGTCTGGTGATATTGTGGGGGATAATTTTTGGTTTTTCGTTGCTGACACTTGCGGTGAGTTTTATGCAAGGTGAGGGTCTCATGTTGGCGGGGGCCATTGTCTGCACCTTATTGAGCGGGGTTGGGTTCGGCTTTCAAAACTGGGTAAATTATCAACAATCCCAAAATTCGACTGAAAAATTTCTGCGCACATTACGCACCGATTTACTGCGGGCCAATGCCGTTTATCATTTTGCGAGTACGCTCAGTACTACGCTCGACTATACCGCGACATTAAACCGTGCGTTGCAGGTCAGCAAATTGGCGCTCAATCCCCAACACCGCAATGCTTCCGTCGTGAGCGCGGTGTTATTGTTCCGCAACACCGATAATCTTTTGCATGTTGCGCTGGCTCAATATTTAAACCGTCAGGACTATCAAGCCAAATTACCGGCCCGAAACGGTATTCTGAGCGAAGCCTTACATGGCAATGCCCCGATTTTTGGCAAAGATGGCGGCAAAGATCCTGAACTGCGGCTCTTAACAGGTTTTCACAACACAAAATCCATCTTGGCTTTGCCGTTGCGCCAAGGCTATGAGAGTTATGGCGTGTTGGTCTTTGGGGTCAATGCAGAAGATGCCTTTGATATGCGGGCCGGTGAACCCATGCACGCGATAGCTGTCCAAATTTCGGTGGCCCTCAAAAATGCCGTCCTCTATCAAAGTATTCTGGATGATAAAGAGCGGATTGTTTCCATTGATGAACAGGCCCGTAAGAAACTCTCCCGGGATTTGCATGATGGGCCAACGCAAACGATTGCCCTCATTTCGTCGATTTCCAGTGTGGTCCAAACCTATTTAAAGCGGGATAAGCAAGAAGAGGCCATCAAAGAACTCGATAAAGTGCAACAACTTGCCCAAAAGACAACCAAAGAAATCCGGCATTTGCTGTTTAGCTTACGCCCCTTAGTCCTTGAAAATAAGGGCCTCATTGCCGCCTTGGGTGAACTTGCTAAAAAGATGCAGGAGACCTATGGGCAAGCGGTCACGGTTGAAGCCGACGAGCGTATCCAGGACTATTTGGAT
>JBNLCD010000099.1:0-12710 GCA_050303635.1 Anaerolineae bacterium | reverse complement strand
CGGGTGCGCCACTACGTTGCAGGCGTTCCGCATCGTTTTCTGTCGCCAAATCACCGACCAACGCGGCTACACTTATGCCGCGCTTACGCATCTCGGTCAGAGTTGCTTCAAGTAACGCTGTTTTGCCTGTGCCGGGGCTCGAAACCCAATTTAGGACAAAGACATTTGCATCTGTAAAGCGTTGGCGAAGATCTTCAGCTAGACGATCATTTTTGCTAAGGACAGCTTCTTTAAGTTCGAGCAGTCTCGGTTTCATCGTAAACCTCTATACCTATAATTTCTAATTCTTTTCCTTGGCGAATATCGGCACTGGGTGTATCACATACCGGACAGCGGAAACGTTGGATTGATTCCAATTTTTGTTCAGCTTGGCAAGTTTCACAGAAAATGACGACGGGTAATTCTTCAATGACGAGATGCGAACCCTCAAGGCAAGTGCCTTCAGCCACAACATCGTAGCTGAATAACAGCGCATCTTTGACCACGCCGGATAAGAGACCGATTTGCAAATGCACGGCATCAATGTGTTCGATATTTGATTCAAGCGCGATTTCGGCAACGGCTTGGACAATGCTATGGGCTATGGATAATTCGTGCATGACAACGACTAGATGTTCTTGCCGAATTGCTTGCCAAATTCTGTGGCAAAACCCAACGCACGTTGAATATCTGGATCACCCAGTGTTCGGAGTAGTCCGAATAGACCAACTGATTTGGGTTGAGTACGATGCGAATCATAACTCTCAACCAAAGCATCACCCGCTTGCCCAACAACTTTCACAGTCTTGGGTGCAAAAATACCTGATTGCATGAGCGCTTCAAATTCTGGTGAGTCTAGGAGGGGTTTCAGTTGAGTTCCGGCTTCGATAAGTTGAGGTAGCGTCTCAATAAGACGCGGCATCGATTCCACAAGTTGCGGAAGCATAGCGATGGTTTCTGTGAATTCAACCAAGGATGTGCCTTGGGTCATTTCAGCAACACCCTCGGCTACATTATCTGCAATCGTGTCTCCGCGTTGGAAAAAGCCATCAAGCATAGTGACCATGGTGGACAACAATTCCATGTTATTCATAATAGCTGTAATGGCTTCAAGCGTTTGGGGATTACCAAGAATATCAAGTAAACGCTTGAATTCAGCAATTTGAGAGAGAACAACTAAGCGTTCAACCAAATCCAGCATTTGAGGCATCATTTCAAGGATGCGTGGCAGTAACTCTAGAAAATTCATATTTGCCGGTGCAGAGGTTTTCATTTCTGCCATGCCTTCGGCAAAACTTTCTGCAACAGCTTCACTGCGCCGCAAAAAGCCATCCATTGCCGTGACTGAAAAAGAAATGAGCTCAATATTATCGAGAATACGATTTAGCGCATCAACTGTTTGGGGTTCATTAAGACGATCAACGAGTTGCTGTGACGAAGCACTCGCAGGAGCATTAAAATTGGTAGCCATCGGTAAACCTCTATCTAATTAAAAATGCACAGAAAAAGTGCATTACTATTTATTTTTTGCAACAAGGAAGGGTAAATTTTGGCGAATCCTTCAATTTAAAGTATAGAAATACCATAATTCATCCTCAATAACATGAATCATGTATTTTTGACGAAAATCTAGCGCAAATGTTTGACGTTTAAGCGAGGGCTTCCTACAATCAATAAGATAACTGTATAGATTTTTATCGAAAATATGTTTGGTGTTGTGGATTAAGCAATTATTATTTTTCTGGAATTTAATTAGTTATCTTAAAATTCTTTTTACCCAAACAATCGCCTAATTAACTTAAATTTAGGTTGTTTAATCTGATGGAAACACTAGATGATATCCTCATTATTCAAAATATTGCTCAGATCATTGTGCAGGAGCCAGATGCACATGCATTGAGCGCACGCTTGACTGAAAAATTGGGTCAAATCTTTGCTTCTCCCCAAGTCATTATTGGAGCAGTTCAAGAAAACCAGTTATTGGCTCAACAAATCTATCAAGACCATCAACTGAAGCTGGTTCAACAAACATATGCTTTAGATGATGAACCCCTTGCTTGGGTTGCGGCTTATAAACAGATATATTGCGGGAATAGTGACAACGATGAACCATTAATGATTGCCCCCGTTTTGAATCATCAAGATAATTTGCTGGCGATGATCATCTGTCAGCGTCATATTCAGGCTGAGCCATTTACAAACGAGGACATGCTTCGTTTACAAACTATTGCACTAATGGTGGCGAGCGCATTTGAACGCACCCAAATGTTTAACAAAATGGTGGAATGGAACGATTCTTTTCAGAATTTACTAGCATTTAATGCGGCACTCAATGCATCTGTGAGTACCGATATTTTGTTACAACGGTTGGTTGAACATGCGGCTGGCTTCTTGGGTGCTGACGCAGGATTTGTGGCATTATTGCAAGATGATGTTATGCAGACGGAATACTATTTACATGATAATACTTGGAGTTCGCTACAGCGTATGTGGTTAGCACCAAGTATTCCGGCATGGGTGCGCCAAAATGATTGTCCCTATCTGAATAATGAGTATTCGTCAGATCCATTGGCTGATGATGCACTGTTACGACAATTTGAAATTCATAATGCGCTATGTGTACCGATATTGAATAGCCAAGACATAACCATAGGTTGTATTTGTCTACATAATAAATATGGTGGGAATGAGCCTTTTACATGGGCCGATGTGGCCTTCCTTGAATCGTTGAGCCACTCAACTGCTCTTGTCCTTGATAACACACGCCTGCTCAATGAGCTAGAACAACAGCGTATCCAACTTAAAGCGTTGGCCGCGCGTAATATTGATTTGTTGGAGGAAGAACGTCAGCGGATTGCGCGTGAATTACATGATGAAGCAGGCCAAATTTTAATCGGGATTAAGCTAGGTCTCCAAGTTCTCCGTCACAAAATGCCGCCGGATAGAACAGATTTACAAGAGGAAATTGATGCTCTAAGGAATCATGTCAATGACTCTACCCAACAATTAAAATCAATCGCCTATGCGTTGCGCCCCCCCACTCTAGACAAATTGGGTTTAGAAGCGGCGCTCCGCCAATTAACCAGCGAATTTATGAATCGCTGTCATATTGTGATTGATTACACTGTCAATACGCCGATCATCCGCTTATCACCTGACATTGAAACAGCCTGTTATCGGATAGTGCAAGAAGCATTGACGAATGTAGCCCGTCATGCCAAGGCAACATTTATCGATGTGACACTTGATTGCAATTCAAGTTTGCTGGAAATTTTAATTCAAGATAATGGTCGTGGCTTTATTCCGGCGACATCTAAGGCAACGGGCTTAGGATTATTGGGCATGCAAGAACGGGCGATTACATTAGGCGGCAAACTTGAAATAGCTTCACAATTGGGACACGGGACTTGCCTAAAAGTTAAAATTCCATGTTCAGGGGGGAAATCACAATGACCGCAACACCTGTCAGAATTATACTTGCAGATGATCATAGTCTCGTACGTCGTGGCTTGGCGGCTCTTTTACAAATGAATGAGAAATTCAAAGTGGTGGCCGAGGCGAATAATGGTGAAGAAGCCATACAATGTTCGGAGAAATACCCTGCCGATTTAATTATTCTGGATTTGCATATGCCCCGCCTCAATGGACTTGAAACCATTCGGCGCATGAAACATTATCATCCTGAAACAAAGATTCTGATTCTGTCGATGTACGATGACAATGAATTGGTTGCCCAAGCTCTGCATGATGGTGCGTCTGGATTTATTTTAAAACACTCAATGGAGGATGAACTCTTTGAAGCCCTAGAGGCTATTCTGTCTGGCGAAACTTATTTAAGCCCACGTCTAACTGAAATAGCATCAACCGTAAATGAAGAAGACGCTGAAACAGCCTTAACTTCGCGGGAAAAAGAAGTAGTCCAACTGGTGGCGGAAGGTTATACAACCAATGAGATAGCCGACCTCATGTCTATTAGTCCCAACACAGCCGGTCGACACATTGCGAATATTATGAAAAAGCTAGATGTGCGCAATCGAGTGGAGCTCGTTCGTTTGGCAATTCGGCGTGGATTGGTCATTGTGCAACGTTTACCGCCTAATTTTCCCAATGAATAAATATTATCGATCAAGATTTATTACATCTTGATTGGCAAGCAGTCTAGAGGGCTCTCTTTGCTCACATTCAATTTGATGCTCTGCTGTCATCCAAATCACTGTAAGACAATAACCTGATTGCATTAGTTTTTTTTCGCGAAACAAGACAGGCAAAACCCGGTTGAAAATCAAGATCAACCAAGGTGCAATCAGTCGATATTTCTGGCAAAACCACAACATCCAGCGCCTTGCCAAACAGGCCCGCGCCCGTCATTTTTAAATACGCTTCTTTACGCGTCCAACCTCTAAAGAACATATCCATTTGTTGGTGACCCGGCAAAGTACATAACCAGTCATATTCTGTGCTGGTGAATATTTTTTTAGCAATATGTTTCCATTGATGCACGGGTCGCTTAATTTCAACATCTATACCAAGCGGATTTTCCCATGAAAAGGCACACAGCATATGATGTTGTGAGTGCGCGAGATTAAACTCTAACAACGAATCGGGCAAATAAGGCTTATGATGCTCACCATAACTCTGTTGAATCTCAGACGGTGGTTGGTCGACATAATAAGCAATTAGTTGTTTTAAGATGCTGTTACGTTTCTTGACTAACGCCGCGTGGCTATCGAGCGTTTTGCCAGCCTGATATGCATTAAGTTCGATATGCCAGACGTGAATTTCATCAGCGCGTAACATTGTTTACATCATCTTTTCATGCAATACCTGAGCCAGTTCTTCAATTGAAGGTGCACGCAAAAGCAAGACTGTCGGGAACTCCTCACCTGTGCCATGTTTGACCAGACTATTAATTTCGAGAGCCATTAACGAGTCTAAGCCCACTTGATCGAGCTTGATTTTCGGGGTGAGGTAAGAAGCTGGCAAGCGGGTTACTTTGGCAATCTGCTTAATCAAAAACTCTTGGATGATTTCCAATTGATGGTCGGGCTCAAGTTCTTGAATCAGTTGTTTGATTTCATGATTTTGCGAGATATCATGTTCGCTGATAAATTTTTGGGTCAGGTTGCTATATAACGGATTATCAGAGTTTACGCTGGATGTATGGGCCCATCGTTTCCAATTAATATTGACAGGCGCAATCTGGGTTGGATTTTGGGTCACAATATAGGTCAACAAATAGCGAATTTCGTCAGGTGTTATGCCCTGAAAGCCAAGTTGTTGGAGATGTTGGGCAATTAACGAGTTACGCGCCACCACCCCGACTTCGCCAATCATGCCCCAATTGACCGATGTCGCAACCAAGCCCTGTGCTCGTCGATAATGCGCCAATCCATCTAAATAGGCATTGGCGGATACGTAGCTTCCTTGAAATGTTCCGCCAATCAAAGCTGACACCGACGAATAGAGCATGAATATATCGAGATTATCTTCTTGGGTAAGTTCATGTAGATGCCAAGCGCCCATTGCTTTAGGAGCTAATACATTGGCAAAGCGGGCGACATTCAATTCAACCATCGGCGCATCATCGAGCACCATTGCGGAATGGAATATACCCGCAAGGGGTGGATAGTCAGCACGAATTTCAGCAAGGAGTTGGGCTACAGCGTTGCGGTCAGATATATCTGCTTGCGCCATCAAAACTTGAACGTTCTGGTCAATAAAAGATTGGATAATCTCTTTAGCTTCAAGTGTTTTTGCGCCGCTCCGACTGACGAGTACAATATGCTTGGCCCCCGATTCAACCAACCATTGCGCAGTGGTCAGGCCCAATCCACTATACCCCCCTGTAACCAAATAGGTTCGGTCATCTTTAAGCAAGGTATGCGACGAGCTTAGGGGCTTAACGCGGACATTCTGAATATGAGTCATATTCATGGTTAGTTTGCCAATATGTTGAGACTGGGCCATGGTTTTGAAAGCCTCAACAATTTCAACAGCATCAAAATTCACCGTCGGCAACGGCGTGAAAATATTTTGTTCCATCAAATTCAATACTTCACGCGCCATTTTGATGATTAGTTCGGGGTTAAGGAGTGACGCGGTATCAATATCAATTGAGCTGAACATGATGTTCCGATCAAGGGCCGCCATATCGAGTGGCGTATTTTCAAGAATATCGCGTTTGCTGATGTCTACAAAACGGCCAAATGGCGCGAGGGAATGGATACTTTGCTTAAGCGCTTCTTTGGACTGCGTATTCAAGACAACATTCACGCCACGCCCATGCGTCCATTCAGCAATATCATCCACAAATTGTAACGAACGTGAGTCAGAAATATACTCAAGTCCTTGTTCCCGCAGGAAATCATGTTTTTCAGGTGTGCCGGCTGTTGCAAAGATAGTCGCCCCAATCCAATTAGCCACTTGAATCGCCGCCAGTCCTACGCCACCCGTGGCGGAATGAATCAGTACGGTTTCGCCTTTTTCAAGTCGTCCCACGTAACACAACGCATAATAAGCGGTTACAAAATTGATAAGCACCACACTCTGTTCAAAATCCCAATTCTTGGGTTTATGATTCACAAATTGAGTTGACAGTGTGCTATAAGAGCGGATACCTCCCTCATTTTCGATGGCGACAACCTCGTCCCCGACTTGGTACGCTGTCACACCCGAACCAACTCGTGTTACTGTTCCGGCACTTTCTAAGCCCAGATAGGTTTTAGAATAGGTGTTTTCAGTATAGGTGGTAGGCAACAAATTCATGGCTTTCATAATGTCTTTGAAATTTAAGGCGCTGGCATGAATTTTGACTTCAATCTCATCTTCAGCAGGTGCCCGGCGTTCGACTTCATGAAAACTTAAACTATCCAAAATGCCGGGTTGTTCAACCACTAATTTAAAGGCGGTATCCGGTGTGGCTAATTTTAATTCAGCTTCTTGATAGGCGGCATAATCGAAACGTTGACCAAAATATTGTCCATCGCGTAAGCCAATTTGCACATCGGGCAAGGTGTGGAGGATGGGTTTCATGACAGCGTCTATAACAAAATTTATTGGATCTAAATCCAGAAGAAGCACACCTAAATCGGGCTGTTCGTTGGCCAGTACCCGTCCCAATCCGCACATTAAATGTTGACCGGGATTATGCACTTGCTCATCAGCCGAGATTTGATATGCACCCCGCGTCAAAATAACAAAACGGTCTAATTGCGTGATGTTAAGCTCATAAACGGCTTGGATAATGTGAAGAAGGACGAAAGTATCCACATCCTCAGCATCGTTATCAAAATCAACCCCGTGGCAATAAATGATTCCCGCTAAATCTGTGGGGACAAGCGCTTGTAACTGTTCAATATAATTTGCGCTATCCACATCGAGATCGAGTTGCCCTGGCATGAATTCAGCAGGTGTTAATATGCGATGGTGAATATTGTGGTCAGTCAGTTTCTGCGCAATTTGATCAGATTTGTCGTGTTCATCGCCAAAAATTAGCCATGTCCCGGTTGGGGTGAGGGGTAAAAACTCATCTTCCAACGGTTGCCAGTCTGTTTCATAAAGCATGGCGGCAATTGCATCTGATTGAGACAGGTTATGATGTTGAGCCTGAAAGCGGATACCCAATACTTCAATCAAAATCCTGCCATCATCGTCAAAGAAGATAATATCGGCTTCAATGGCATCGACATGGTTTTGAGTGACGCGCCCATAACACCAAACTGAAGTGGTGGGTTGGTGATGATAGCGAAATTGTTGAATACCAACGGGTACATAAGCATTTGAGTTGTTGCTCTCAAAAAGTAATGCCAGAATGGACTGGAAGCCAGCATCCAGCATGGACGGATGGATGAAATATTGACTGATCTCTGGTGCATCTATCGGATATTCAATTTCAGCGAGAACTTCTAAATCTCCACTGGCAACCGATTTGACACTTTGGAAATGAGTGCCATATTGCATTCCATTGGCTTCAAGCCGACGATAAAATTCACTGCGTGCGTAGATATTAGGACAATCAAGGGTCTCCCGTTGAAGGGGTGGCGTTTGCGGCGCAAAGCCTTGCGCCAGCAGTTTACCTTGCGCGTGAAGTGTCCATTCATCACTATTTTCAGTGGGGTGACTGTACAAGTTGAAGGTGTGGCGTTGGGGATCGTATTCTATTTGGACAGTCGGTGACTTTTCCAAATTTAACATACCAACAAATTGTACATTTTCGAGCGTTAAAGCATTGCCTGTTTCGTTGGCGAGCGCTAACGCCAGCTCAATCATGCATGCCCCCGGCAAAAGATTCACGCCTTCAATCACATGGTCAGCTAAATAGGGCAAAACCTCATGATTCATTGCACCTTCCCATGTCATTTCAGGAAGTGGCAAGCGACGTTGTAACAGCGGATGGTCGGGGATATGTGTACGGTCTAGATCAGCACCTGGTCCTTGTTCCCAAGCGGCATTCCGTTGCCACGGATAAACCGGTAATTTAACATTTTGGCCAATAGGATAGTATTTTTCCCAATCAATGGGTGTACCCCACACAAAAAGTTGGCTCAGTGATTGCAAAATAGTTTGCACTTCAGGCATGGCACGACGCATGGAGGGGATAACTAAACCATTTGAGCCTAAATCCTGTAATGTGTCTTGAATAGTTGCGGCAAGAACAGGATGGGGACCTATTTCAATGAAGGTGTCATAACCATCATCAACGATTTGCTCGATGGCGGATTGAAACTGGACCGTATTGCGACAGTTGTTCCACCAGTAATCAACCGTTTGCTCACCGTCACGGGCAAGTTGTCCTGTAACCGTTGAATAAAGCGGCAATTCAGCCGGATGAGGCGTAATATTAGCTAAGGCTTCGTGAAGATCATCGTGCAAATCTTCCATTTGGTAACTATGATAGGCAACATCAACTTTTAATAAGCGTGCAAATATATCTTGAGTATCAAGCTCCGCTTGAATGGTGGCTAACGCTGTCAGGTCACCGGCTAATGTTACGGAGCGACTACTGTTTATCGCCGCCAAAGATATGTCTGTATGATTAGTTAACTGTGGGCCAATTTCATCAACAGAAAGCCCCACGCTCAGCATGCCACCTTGTTGAATGAGTGGTTTTTGCAGATGGCTTCTCTGCCAGACGAGATATATGGCATCAGCTAAGTCCAAAACGCCTGCCGCCCATGCCGCCGCAATCTCACCGACACTGTGCCCCACAACAGCCTGCGGAGTCAGTCCATAAGATTTCCAGAGTTGAGTTAACCCAACTTGAACTGCGAAATTTGCCGGTTGAGCATCTTGCGGTTCGCTCATCGGACTGCCATTATCATTTTCAAACAACTCGAGTAGAGAGCGGTTAGCTAGTGATTGAAAGATAGCATCGCATTCATGAATAGCCTCACGGAAAACAGGTTCGCGTTCCATAAGTTCGCGGGCCATACCCCACCACTGGGCGCCCATCCCTGTATAGACAAAGACGGGTTGGCGCACCTTCTCTACCAATCCAATTTTGATATTGGGGTTAATTTCTTTGTGCAAATAATCATTGAATTGTTTCTCTAAGTTGGCCTCATTTTCAACGACCATCGCCATCCTGAAATTGAGGTGATTGCGTTTACGCGCGAGTGTGTAAGCATAATCTGCGAGATTGCCCGGCGCAAAATCCACATAGTCCCGTACTTTTGCATCCAGTGTCTTTTCATTGTGTGCCGAGAGTAAGATGACCTGCGGACGTTGGATAGTTTCGCCAGACAAATTACTTTGCAAATTATCCGCTGAGCGTAAAATGGTGTGAGCGTTTGTGCCGCCATAGCCAAAAGCGTTGACTGCCGCGTAATGAATATCGGAAGGGGGTAACGCTTCGACTTGACGTGGCACACGCAAGCGTGCCGCCTCAAAATCAATACCTTCATTGACATTTTGTAGATGTAAATGGGGTGGAATGGCTTTGTGCCGAAGACAAAGCACGGTCTTAATAACACTCGCCACACCAGCGGCAGATTCCAGATGACCGATATTCGTTTTTACTGACCCTATCCAACAAGGGTCAGCGATTGAACGCTCAGCTAAAATTTCACCTAATGCCTGAACTTCGGTAACATCACCGATTTGTGTACCCGTGCCGTGTGCTTCAATATAATGTAGCTGATCAGGGGTAATATTGGCGCGGCGCATGACCTTCTCAATAAGTTTTTTCTGCGAGGATTGACTTGGTACAGGGATACTATCAGTATGTCCATCCTGATTAACCCCTGTCGCCAGAATAACCGCATGTATTCTATCGTTATCGCGGAGCGCGGCAGATAATGGTTTAAGCACCAGCACACCTGCACCTTCGCCACGCACGTAGCCATTCGCGCTTTGATCAAAGGTTTTGCAACGGGCATCGGGGGATAGAAAATGAGCTTTACACATTGTGATAAATGCTTCGGGACGCAACATGGCATTTACACCCCCCGCCAGCGCAAGTTCACAATCCTCATTCCATAAACCCTGACAAGCGAGATGCAGTGCGACTAGCGAAGATGAACATGCCGTATCAACCGTCATGCTCGGTCCGGTCAGATTGAAGGTATAGGAAACCCTGTTTGAGAGCAGAGTCATGGATGTACTAACGCCCGTATGCGCGTTAATATGCTCCCGATTATAGGATTGCCCCTGCTCAACCAGATTATCTAAGGTAAATGCGCCAACATAAACTCCGGTACTCGCTGATGTATATTGTTCAGCCGTTAGAAACCCATCTTCAAGCGCTTCCCACGTAACTTCCAATAATAATTTCTGTTGAGGATCAAGACGCTCAGCTTCACGTGGTGAAATATGGAAGAATGAATAATCAAAATCATGGATTGATCGTTGTAAAAACCCACCCTGTTTCACATACATTTTACCCGGCTGTTCAGGGTCAGGATGATAAAAGCGATCTTTATTCCAGCGCTCACTCGGAATATCAATAATAGCATCTTGACCAGTGCGGATAAGCTCCCAATACTCAGCGGGATTATTGACACCACCCGGAAAACGACATGCCATGCCAATAATTGCAATAGGTTCTTTTGCTGGGTTATCTGTCAACTGTCTATACGCTCCTATTCAACAGAAATACACACAAAATAGGGAAGATCATAATATACAAAACGAGTTTGTTTACGCGATTTAGAAAATAAACATATTTGAAGAATAAAATAACATGATTAAGTCATAATTTATGATGTAGCATCTAGTATCGTAGGGGTGTAAATTTACCATAAATAAACCCAAATGGATACTATTGGCTCCAAAATATCTACAAAAATGGATAAGCATGCTATAGCTTGACGCAAAGAAAATTAAGAAAATGCGGATAATGGTTAATTTTCAAATATAAAACCGGATTTCAACGACGCTTGAAATCCGGTTAGGCTTTTATATCTAGCTTTTTGTGCTTAGATAATCACTATATATAATTCGGCGGGACCGTGCGCACCCAAGACCAGTTGCATGGCGATATCCGCCGTCCGACTGGGGCCAGAAATAATATTATATTTACTGACAGCCTGTAACTGCGGCAAATCTTGGCGTTGCTGAGCCAGCCAAGTTTCTAAATCGCGAACAATATCGGCACGTTTGAGAACAGCAATATGGGTGTAGGGTAACAAAGAAACTTCACGTCCGCGACCTGCTCCACTCCCGATAACAATACTCCCTGTCGCGGCGAGCCCAACGACCGCGCCTGTGATACCAATTTGCACATTTTGTTCACGGGCGGGTTTAATATCGATACTGGCCTGTTGAAGCGCGTTTTCTAGGCCCGTTAATGGAATATGTTGAAAATCCCATGCACTAACAGTCGAATGATCACCCAGAACTTTCAGAATATGGTCAACGGCATCCTGTTCGGTTTCAGAAGTTTGCACCTGACATTGCAGTTCTTCTGCTCTTTCGATGAAAATAGTGAGCAAATCTTCATTGTCTTGCTGAGCAATAACCGGACGCTTATCAGCAATAGGTTCCACATCAGTAAAGGGTTGGCGGGCAGACCGCAACTGCTTGAGAATTTGTTCGCGACTATTCATTGGACTTTCCTTTCAGACGTTCTTCCCACAGGTCATGGAAAGATTTCGGGGCAAAACCCGGAAAATCACGATAACGTTGCCAGCCACTTAAAGGACCGGGCATCCAATTATTGGTAAGTTTCATACCTAGCCGCGCCATTTTAGCACTGGCCCTGAACATCGTGGGTGAGCTATTCGTTATCGCCCATGTTTTCATGCCCATATTCCACATGAAGCCACCCTTATTTTCTTCGACCAAGTCATGACGCAAATCCAATAACATGCGCGGCAAATCAATATCAACCGGACAGATTGCTTTACACGTCCCACATAAACTGCTGGCATGGGGGAGTGGTTTCGCTGAATCTAAGCCATTTAGAAGTGGTGTAATAACCGCTCCAATCGGGCCGGAATACGGAGAACCATAAGCATGGCCGCCTGTTGAACGATAAACGGGACAGCCATTTAAACAGGCACCACAACGCAAACAGGAAAGGACCTCGGCATAATCCGTTTCGTAAATTTTACTCCGCCCGTTGTCGACTAAAATCACATAGACATGTTCCGGTCCATCGGGATCGTCTTCTCGACGCGGACCTTGTATCATATGGGTATAGACCGCAATAGATTGACCTGTACCACTCCGCGCAATAACTTGGGTTAATGTTGCATAATCTTCAAGATTTTCGACAATTTTCTCGATACCAA
>JBNLCD010000098.1:0-12762 GCA_050303635.1 Anaerolineae bacterium | reverse complement strand
GTTGCAGTTTGATTAGCTAAAAATTAGCTAATCCAAAAGGAGCAGAATTTGACTCAACAAATAAGTATTGATGCGCTCGTACCAGCTGAAATCGCGCGGCGCGCTGAATATATTGGGATTCGAAAAGCCGAAACCGATGCACTGAATATGTTTATTCTCGCGATTTTAGCGGGAGCATTTATTAGTTTGGGTGCAATTTTTGCCACGACAGTGGCAACCGGTGGTGCGGCGTTGCCCTTTGGGGTGAATAAGTTGCTGGTCGGCCTCGTTTTCTGTCTAGGTTTGGTCCTTGTAGTGATTGGTGGGGCAGAGCTCTTCACTGGAAACAATCTGATTGTCATGGCGTGGGCCAGTGGCAAAGTTAGCACGCGTCAATTATTGCGCAACTGGGGCATTGTTTATGCTGGCAATTTTGTGGGTTCTGTTGCCACTGCGCTGATTATGTTTTTCACCAAACAATATGAATTCAGCAACGGAGCCGTTGGTCAAACCGCGCTCAGCATTGCAAATGGTAAAGTGAATCTGGATTTTACACAGGCGATTGCCCTTGGCATCATGTGCAATGTACTCGTGTGCTTGGCGGTTTGGTTAACATTTGGGGCACGCACCACCGCTGATAAGATCAGTGCGATTATTTTCCCCATTACTGCATTTGTTGCCGCTGGATTTGAACACAGTGTAGCTAATATGTATTTCATCTCAATTGGGCTGTTTATCAAGGAATTTGATCCCACCTATGCTGATAGCACCGGGCTCGATTTAACAAATCTCACCTTGCGGGGCTTTCTTATTGACAATCTGCTGCCTGTGACCATCGGCAATATTATCGGCGGGGCCATTCTTGTCTCAGCTGTCTACTGGACCATTTATTTGCGTAAACATGATTAATAGCCAATAACCTAGGAGATACCCGAAAATGAAAGCGTATATATTGATTGATATTCAAATGGGGATGACTCCAGAAGTTCTCCGTAACCTCAAGAGCTTAGGCCCTATCCAGATTGCTGAAATGACTTTTGGCGAATATGATGCGATTGCCGTGGCCGAAGTGTCTGATGTAAATGCCTTGGCAAGTCTTATTTCAAAGGAAGTTCAAGTTATTCCAGGCATTACCAACACCGTTACCTGTATGGCCGTTGATTTATAAGTTTATCAGGTCGAAAACATCAAAGAAAAATCCCGCCGACATCGACGGGATTTTTTCAGTTAGGGGAGTTAGGAAGTATATCAGGAAAGGAAGGTTCTCAAATAAATTTAGTTTTACTCACCGGTTTACTTCCTGTTTATGAAACTAATTATGCCAGAAGAAAATTATCTTAGGGTGAATTCATGACATATGTAATTAAGGTTGGGGTACATTTACCTATAGCGTTGCTCGTATCCCCCAGAATTATTCATGAAATATTTAGAATTGATGACAAAACCTAGGCCCAGCCTACGCCCACTTGTCTACATTCCTGCGGGTTTCCACCTGTGACATGATAATTTGGAACAAATCCTGTGTATTTACGTATATATAAGTGTAGGGACAGCAATTATTTTGAAATTTGGGAGAACATAAAATGCTAGGCACAGATTATCATTTGGAAACCATTCCATATTATGCGGGTGAGTTATTAAGCCCGTGTCCACCCGATCATCTTTATGTTGTATTGAAAGGCACGATTGAAGTGCGGATTGGTGATCGGACCCATTACTTGCAAGCAGGCGAAGCCATTCCCTGCCATCGTGCCGCTATTGCGCATACAGACTGCCGCCTTGGGATTGTTGATCGCACACAATATCAAGCGATGCTGGCGCAAACACCATATCAAACCTTAAGCTTAAGTCGAATTTTCGGGATGCGTTTGCCTACTCAATCACTCGTCTTTAGCGACTTAGGATAATCGTTGGTTTGACATCAATAGAAAATAGCCTCAGGTAACGGGATTGTTTCACTAACAATCCCGTTTTTTATTTCATTTTAGAGCAAATACTTGACAAAATTTCTGAAGACTAATACCATTAGTTTTGAAAACTAATACCGTTAGTCTTGGAGATAAAGTCACGCATGACACACGAAAAATCACACCTCAACATCATTTTGCAGTTAGAAGGTCTTGCCGTATTTTTGGGTGCAATCGCCGCGTATTATTCACTGAGTGGCACATGGTGGTTGTTTGCCTTACTCCTTTTTACGCCAGACGTCGCCATGCTCGGCTATCTTGTCGATAAAAAGGTCGGAGCCATGAGTTACAATTTCATTCACTGGTATGTTTTGCCCGCTATTGTATTCGCGTTAGGCATGGTAACTTCCAGCGAATTGATTATGCAAATTGCGGTGATCTGGTTTGCCCATATTGGCATGGACCGCGCAATTGGGTATGGTTTAAAGTATCCATCTGATTTTAAAGATACGCATCTGCAACGTGTTTAGCGAGGAAGAATATGCCCTATCCGGCCCAACTTGACTATGACTCATTGATTGAAAAAGCTTGTGAACAAATTGAAGCCGAGGGACTGGCTCAATTATCCCTTAGCAAACTAGCTAAAGAATTTGGGGTCAAAGCACCTTCACTTTATAAATATGTAAAAAATAAAGCTGAATTGGTGCGCGCTGTTAATCTGCGTACGACAAGTAATCTCGTCCTAACGATTGTAGATGAAGTGCCCTCGGACTTAGGTCCCGTTGAGAAATCCGTCCATCTGGCAAAGTCTTATCGGCGTTTTGCGCATCGGCATCCTCAACTGTATAGCATCATTTTTAGTTATCAAGAAGCGGAAAGTCGACCGGATCCGGTTGAGTTAGCGAATCTAGCTGGTATGCTAGAAGCCGTGATGCTCGGTTTAACAGACAGCGAGCATACATTGCCCGCCTTACGAGGACTATTTGCCCTCGTGCATGGCTATGTCATGCTTGAACTCAACGAGCAATTTCAGCGTGGGGGTGATTTAGATGAAACGTATGAACAAGTGGTGCGGGCCTATTTAGTCGGCTGGCAAAACAAGTGATCATTTATCATTAAGAAATCACCGTTTGCAGACGTTTAACCAGTTGGCGTAATTGACGTGTGTCCACCGGTTTCATCAAGACAAAATCGGCTTCATTATCGTTCGCGGAACTCATGGCGTAATCGGCTGAAATGACGATCACTTGTGTCGAAGTTAGGTGTGCTTCACTTCGAATATATGTCAGAATTTTGCTGCCATTTACGACGGGTAAATTCATATCCAATAAGATGATAGTAGGAGTATGCTTTTTCAGATAATCAATTGCCAAGTCACCTTGTGATTTAATGACCGTTTCGAATCCGGCAAAATCTAAAACTTTGCGAAAGATTTTTTGAGCATCCTTGTCATCTTCGATAATAAGTGCGATCTGATTATCCATTCAATAACTCCAATACGCCTGAAACCATAAATAATTTGAACATGAAACTCCGAATATTCATCAAACGCGGTGGTTTCCACTCCATTACATTTTTTACATTAATACCCATATTAACATTTCGGAATTAAAAATGAATTATGGTTCTGTACATCTTTTGTAAAAAATATTCGATTTATTATTTGCGATAAAAAAATCCCTGCCAGATATGGCATCTGGACAGGGATTTCAGTTTTCAGAGAAAGTGGCTCGTGAAAAACTAGAGCAAGCCGTGCGCTTTTTCAGCTTCAGTTAAAGCTTCATCCAACATATGAATAGCCTCATCGGCTATATCAGTCGTTGCATTCAAAGCCGGCATAAAGCGTAATGTGCTGGTTCCACAGCCGATAACGAGCAAGCCTTTATCAAAGGCACGGTGCACAACTTCGTTGCGCAAATCCTTGGCAGGTTCTCTGGTCTCACCATCTTTAACCAATTCGATACCAATCATCATCCCTTTACCACGAATTTGACCCATGCTGGGGTGGCGGGGCATGATTTCTTCAAAGGCATCCATGATATATTGGCCAACTTCAGCGGCATTTTCGATGAAACCACCTTTACCGTCCTTGTCGCCGAGCAAATCAAGCGTAGCAAGGGCGGCGGCACAACTGATGGGGTTACCACCAAATGTGCTAGCGTGTGAACCATATTCCCAATTGCCCATGATAGAATCACGTGCAATGATGGCACCCAACGGCATCCCACTGGCAATACCCTTGGCGCTGGTAATGATATCGGGCTCGACACCGAAGTGTTCAATCCCCCACCATTTACCCGTCCGGCCAATTCCGGATTGAACTTCGTCAACGATCAGCAAAATACCGTGTTTATCGCACACTTCACGCAAGGCCGGGAAAAAACCATCCGGCGGAACCACATAGCCACCTTCACCTTGAATCGGTTCTACCAAGATACCAGCCACTTCATTCGCCGGAACAATGGTTTGGAAGATTACCTCTTCAAGATAATCGACCACCCGTTCACCATAATCCGTATAACCATCCATATTGAGAATAGGACGATAGGGATCTGGATAGGGGATATGGGTGAAACCGGGTATTGTGGGGAAATAACCTGCGCGTTGGACTGGTTTACTAGCGGTTGCGCTGAGCGAACCCATCGTGCGCCCGTGGAAAGACCGCAAGAAGCCAATAAATTGAGGCCGTTTGGTGTGGTAACGGGCTAATTTCAAAGCACCTTCAACCGCTTCAGTACCGCTATTGCCAAAGAATACACGTGCTTGTTCTTTGAAGGGGGCAATTTGGGCCAAACGTTCGGCTAATTCAATTTGCACTTCATAGTAAAAATCGGTGCCAGCCATGTGAATAAATTGATCAGCTTGATTTTTGATGGCTTCGACAACTTTAGGGTGGCAATGTCCGGTTGAATTAACCGCAATGCCAACAACCATATCTACGAAACGATTACCATCAACATCCCAAACTTCTGAACCGGAACCATGTGACATCACAAAGGGGAAATCACGGGTATATGAAGGGGAAACAGTTTTATGATCACGCTCAATATATTCTTGTGTCTTGGGGCTTACAGCGTGGACATAATCTTGTGCCATGCAACATCTCCTTAAGGGGATTTTTTTCCTTAAAATCTCATTTTTTAGTGGAGAAAAAAATAATCCACTGGGTACAGTGGATTATAGGGGGGAGATTGGGCAATTGTCCACACCAGCTATTTACTATTTTTGCGGTTCAAAGCGATAACCTAGTCCAAGTTCATTTACAACATAGACGGGGTCCTTTGGATCAATCTCAATTTTGTTCCGAAGGTGCCAGATATAGACCCGTAAATAGTTGATATCATCAATATATTCAAAGCCCCATACCGTTTCGAGAATATTGCGGTAGGGAATTACACGCGGTGCTGTTTCGATCAGGAGTTCGAGCAAACGAAATTCCGTTGGAGATAAGCGTGTTGCTTCCCCATCAATAATAATACGGCGTTGATCGAAATAGATTTGCAAGCGGCTATCTTGATAATCAGGTTTATCTTCATCGAGAGAAGAATTATCGGGTACAGCCGTTGCCGCCCGCCGTAAATTGGCTCGAACCCGCGCAATTAAGACATCGCCATTAAACGGCTTTGTAATATAATCATCGGCTCCCAATTCTAACCCTTTAATGATTTCCTCTGGTTCGGAGCGAGCAGTTAGCATAATAATCGGTATCATGCTGAGTTCACGAATCCGCTCACACACTGTAAAACCGTCCATCAAGGGCATATTGATGTCCAATACAACTAAATCAGGGCTTACTTGAAATAGATTTTGGAGACCGGTTTTGCCGTTATCAAAAGGAAATACACTAAATCCCTCACGCTCAAGATGGCGCTGGATGACCTCTCGTGTCATCGGGTCATCTTCAATAACCATAATCTTATGTTGTTCGCTCAAAGGACCCACCTTCAAAATTTAATAACAAATAACTTGCTGGCGTCTCTTTTAGAAGCGACGCAAATTTGACTTCTTCAAATTTAATGATCTTGAGTGTACCCCAATAGACGTGGGTATACCTCCATCATTATTGAAATTGTGACCCAAGTTATCATTTGAGATCATATTATGATAACCAGTATACCCCAGAGGTCAACTTTTAGAGCTGGGCTCAACCTCTGATCGAAGTGACAAAAAAAGCCCTGCTTTGTGAATTTAACAGGGCTTGTGCTTTATCAAATAATTCTCATAAAGTTAATTGACTTCTGTTTCATTTAAACGATAACCAATGCCGCGTACATTCACTAAGATATTAGGATCTTGCCCCACATCTTTTAATTTACGACGCAGATTGCTTACATGGGGTCGAATGACTTCGCGTGCTTCACGTTCATCGACACTGTAGCCGCGAACTTCACGCACTAATTCCGAGCACGGGACGACTCGTCCACGATGGGCCGCCAAATAGAGCAATAAGTCAAATTCGGTGGGAGTTAAATCAATCAGAGTCTCTTCAACCGAAATTTGATAGCGACCGGGATAGATCGTTAGAATCCCCAGTTGCATAGTATTGGGGGTCGTGGGTGATGGCACAGGACTATATTGTTGCATATCCCGCATCATGGGTTGATTAAGCGCATTGTCTGTTTGGGGAACAACGGGCGTTGTACTAAGTTCGTTAACATTACTCCGAATATTAGCCAATAATTCACGACGGCGGCGCAAATTGACAGAACGCTCCATACCCCGTCGGACACTTTCACGAATGTCCTCACTGGAGCTGGGCTTAATAAGATAATCGTGTGCGCCCAAACGAAGACTTTCGACAGCCGTTCCGAGACTGGCATAACCAGTCATGAGAATGACCACGATATCCGGGCTTTTTTCGCGGATCATGGCTAATAAATCGACACCAGAAATACCTGGCATACGAATATCAGTTAAAACAACATCAAAATCTTGTCGTTCCATTAAATCTAATGCTTCTTCACCGCTGGATGCAGTGATAACACGATAGCCTACCCGTTCTAATGTTTTACTGACTGAATAGCGGATTGCACCTTCATCATCGACAACAAGAATCAAGGCATCTTCAGGCTGAATTGACATAAAAATTATCCGTTAATTATGATTCATTTACGCTAAATCAATTATAATATAAGTGTTTCAGGCTCGCAAGTATGCTATAAATCATTTTATCGGTTAGGTTACTAACACTTAAATTGTGATTCAATTAACGTAAAATAAAAAATCGAATAAAAATACAATTAATTTATGAACAGCTAAGTTGAAATAAAATATTTCTGTTGTTGCATTCAAATTATTGAGGATAAAGCGTACGCCAATTATGCAGACACTTCAGGAGTCGGGCCGCAGGGTGGCAACTCATGAGCCTAAATGAAGGAGCGCGGGATAGCATCTCAACAATTATTTGGAATTATAACAATCCTGAAGATGCGCTTGATCTAAGTTCTTAAACGCATGACAAAAGAGGCCATTCCTAGACACTAGGCTAGTCAGGTTATTATTTTTTGCTATAATTACGCCGCCGCCTTATGAATAGGGGCAAATCATCCATTCGTTGAATAGCAAAAGAGACTAAACACGCATGATTGATGTAAATCAACTTCGTAAAGGCACAACCTTCACAACTGACGGTGAACTCTATAAAGTTTTGGAATTTTCGCACCACAAACCGGGCCGTGGTAAAGCTTCTATCCGCACAACCGTCCGTAATTTGCGCTCCGGTTCCGTAACGGATATGACCTTTATTTCTGGTGATCGCGTTGAAGATATCCGCGTTGAAAGCCGTCCCGTAGAATATTTGTATGATGACGGTGAATTCTTGAACTTCATGGACCTCGAAACATTTGAACAACCGCAAATGAACCGGGCTGTCTTTGGCGATGATGTTCAATATCTCAAAGAAAACTTGCAACTTGAACTGCAAACCTTTGAAGGTGAAATCATTGACTACAAATTGCCGAATACCATTGATCTCGAAGTCACGGAAGCCGAAATGGCTGTCGCAGGCAATACCGCCACGGGCGCAACCAAGAAAGTAACGCTTGAAACCGGTTTGCAAGTAACCGTTCCGATGTTTATTGAAGTTGGCAATGTTATTCGTGTCCGCACGGAAGATAACGAATATATCACCCGCGTCTAATTAGACCGCACGATAATTCGCATAAAATGGGCGAGCAATTTGTTCGCCTTTTTTGATTCTAATCCAGCCGTAGATTATTCAGTCTTCGAACCAGCCGATAAGCGTATTTTGGGTAATATCCAACGGTTGCCGTTGATTATATGGAATATAGAATTCGTCCCACATTTCCTTGGGGCGTAACGCATCGATTAAGCTACAGCGCTCATTTTCATCATAGGTCGTATGCGTGCCGACCTTTTCTTCAAAGAGTTTGTGCCATTTTAGCTCTTCTTCTATTTGCGTAGAAGTCAGTCTGATGACAAAAAAACGTCGATAAAAGTCTTCTGTTTCATCCGCCTCGCCAAAGATCTCAAACCAGTATTTTTGACCGTTATAAACCAGCATACCGGAGAGTGGTCCATCCCAAAAATCCGAGTACCAGAGAAATTTTAAATGCGTCCGCTCAATCTGCGGAAACTGTCGATAATTATGGATTTTCCCCAAATCGGAGTAGATATTCATGGCGTTTTCGCTCCCAATCAGATGCACAAGACATTTAAACTTGATAGATAAAGTCTAATGCAGTTGCGCCAGTTAATTTCGATTCATTTTCAAAATTACTTATTGAAAGACACCGGAATTTTCTAGAAGAAAGGATTTTCCAAGCTTTTGTAAAAGCTTGACCAAAACTTTTAAAAAGGGCTTTATTCAGGCACATGTAAAGTTTTTTGGTTTTCCCTTTTTTACAAAAAAGGGAAAGAAGCTTTTTCCAAATATTTCTGGCAGTTTACAGTATTTCTTCAATTCTATTTTATGATGAGATACAAAATCAATCACTTTGGTGCTTGACCTTCAAGTAGGTTGAAACTTGTAGACTGAAGCTGAATGAAGTGAATGTGGGTTGTGAGAGGCCATTCCTCATGTTGAAAATCAAAGATTTCGCGCAGATTGCACAAGTCTCCATGTCGGCGTTGCGCTATTATGACGACATTGGCATTTTTAAGCCGAGTCAAGTTGATCCAGACACCGGATATCGGTTTTATACGATGGCGCAATTGGTGGAATTGAACCGGATTCTCGCCTTGAAGGATTTGGGTATCAATTTGCGGAAAATCGTTGAGCTTTTGGATGACGATGTGCCGGATGAACGGTTGTACGAGCTTTTAAAACTTCGCCAAGCTCAACTCGAACAGACCATTGATGATGCGCAGGATACATTGGCGCGTATTGAGGCACGGGTTAAGCATATTGAGCAGGGTAGTGCGGTGTCGTTGCCTGAAGTGGTCATCAAATCGGTGGGGGCGCAAACGGTTGTCAGCAGTTTTTCTGAAGTTGAAGGCTATTTGCCTAATTTTGAATATGCCCAAGACTTTCAGCGGATGGTTCAGCGGCAAGATGTAGCGCTTCACGGATATAACCACTTTATCTACCACATGCAAGATGAGTGTGATCCACCTTTCAAAATTGAGCTTGCTATTCCGCTCAAAAAAACAGATCAACTGGCCCGTATTGTCTGGGAATGGCCAACCGCGGTTGTTGTCCGCGAATTGCCTGAAGTTCCAGAAATGGCCAGTGTCATTCACCAAGGCAGTCCTTATGGTATTGCGCAAGCCTACGAAGCACTGGGGCATTGGATTGAGCAGAATCAGTTTTCTATTCAGGGTCCGTGTCGTAAATGTTGTTTGCAGTGGGATGGTCTCCTCGATACCTATATCACTGAAATTCAATTTCCCATTCAAACACGTTCTAGAGGAGATTTGTGATGTTAACTGCCATTCGTCATTTAGATTATGCCGTGATTATTTGTCAGGATATGGACGCTATGAAGGTCTTCTATCGGGATGTCATGGGGTTTCCGATTTATCGGGATTTTGGACAATGGGTTGAGTTTCAAGTGGGGTCCGTGCTGTTGACTTTACGTGAGCGAAACACTGGTTATGATGGGGTACGCGAAAAAGATGGGGATGTTATGCCGAATGCGGCCAGTTTGCAATTGGCGTGGCGTGTGACGCCGGCACAAGTTGATGCCTGTTATACAGAGTTAGTGGATAAGGGCGTAATGATTGTACAGGAGCCTACCAATCATTCTGAAACAGCCCATCGCACGGTATTTTTCACCGACCCTGAGCATAATATTTTGGAGATTTACGCAGATCTCTAAGCTATACACGCCCAAAATATAACAAGCAAATGCTGATATACAGAAAGCCGCCCTCGAAATTGAGGACGGCTTCTTTTGCTTCTAACGAAATGTCGCCAGAAGACACCTACACCGGAGTGTAGATGCCTCTGTGAGTTGGTTTAGCGGTTCTTCAATGAACCCGGTACGCGATCTTGACGACTCGCATTTTCTTCTGACGGTGAGTTTTGCGGATATTGGTCAACGTGCGGGTCATCGGTCAATTGGTTCGCTTCAGCTTGCAAATCAACCAAGGACGGCAAGTTAACATCAGCATCTGCCGAGAAGAGGTTCGGATCGTCGAAGTTCACGAAGTCGGAAGTCCAGACGACGATATGTGAATTACAGTACCAGGTCGGTGCGTAATCCGGAATATCGTTGTCGGTGAGCAACCGGGTTATACCGGTTTCAACTTCGTAGATGTAGATATCGGTATCATCATCACCATTCGGATCCAAAACATCACTTTGGTAAGCAATGAGTTGATCATCGTCTGACCAGACAGCGTTGCTAGCGTAACCGGCTGGATCGGAAACTTGGGTCAATTCGCCAGTTTCGAGATCGAGCACGTAGATAACACTGTTATCGCCATCACGGAAGGAGCGGAAGAGCAACTTCGTACCATCGGTGTTGTATTCTGGATCGTGATCGTCACCAGCGCCATCGCTAATGAGGGTTTCTTCAAACGTCTCAATATCGATGGTGTAGAGTTGCCAGAAGCCATCACGGAAGCTTTGGAAGATGATAGTTTCGCTATCGGGAGCCCAGTACGGGTTGATGTCGTGACTACCGCTCGCGGTTAAGCGAGTTTCTACGCCAGTCGTAACATCGAACAAGTAAATGTCCCATGTAGCGCCACGTAAGGATTCATACGCGATGTATTGGCCATTTGGTGACCAAACGGGATCGATGTCAATCGGGGCATTGGTAATGCCGTCAATTGTTACGCGTTGTTGATCCGTACCATCTGGACGGGTCACGTAAATTTCGAAGTTACCATCGCGGTCGGTTGCGAAGACAACCCATTGTGCATCGGCTGAACGGCTTGGAGCCAAGTCATCAACACCCGGTCCTACACCTTGGGAAACATTCGGGTTTGCATCTGGGTTACCCGGCAATTCACCTAAGCGGAAGATTTCGTTGTCGCCAGTTTGGTTGGTGTGATACAGCAACCAATCCGGACAGACTGACGGTTCAGGCGTGATCGGCGTCCAGTTGTTCGGGATGTCGTCATCACCACATGGGGTGTTTTGGCTAATGATCGGGAAGCCGTTGTCATCTACACCAATTTGTCCACAGATCGGAGTCGGTGTGTTGGTTGGTGTATAGGTTGGCGTCACGGTCGGCGTATCCGTCGGGGTATCACTCGGCGTAATCGTCGGGGTATCCGTCGGGGTATCGGTCGGCGTATTGGTCGGCGTATCCGTCGGGGTGTCCGTCGGCGTCGGTGTTTCAGTTGGCGGCGGCGCACATTCTTCGCGTGAACCAACTGGATAGCCACTGTTTTGGAGGCTTTCCGGAATTGGCGGGATCAAGAAGTCTTCTTCATGACCAGCCTTGGTCGTGCCGTTTTCATCAAAGTGACCATTCAATGAAGAAATGGGCATGTTTTCTTTGATTTGCCAATTGGCCGGATCACTGGCCAAACCAGATAAGTGACAGTATGTAACTGTTTCAGGTTCGGGCGTGTTGGTCGGGGTATCCGTCGGGGTATCCGTCGGGGTGTCCGTCGGGGTATCACTCGGCGTATCCGTCGGGGTATCCGTCGGGGTGTCCGTCGGGGTATCCGTCGGGGTGTCCGTCGGGGTGTCCGTCGGGGTGTCCGTCGGCGTATTTGTAGCCGTATTGGTTGGCGTATCCGTCGGGGTGTCCGTCGGAGTCGGCGTATCGGTTGGCGGCGGTGCACATTCTTCACGCGTGCCAACTGGATAGCCACTGAGACCATCTGGAACTGGCGGAATCAAGAAGTCATCTTCGTGACCCGCTCGCGGTGTACCGTTTTCATCAAAGTGACCATTCAATGAAGAAATGGGCATGTTTTCCTTGATGTCATAACCAGCCGGATCTGAGGCCAAGCCATGAATATGGCAGTAGTTTACTTTACGATCATCGGTCGTATTGGTCGGTGTAAACGTCGGCGTATCGGTTGGTGTATCCGTCGGCGTATCACTTGGCGTATTCGTCGGGGTATCCGTCGGGGTGTCACTCGGCGTATTGGTCGGAGTGTCCGTCGGGGTATCGGTCGGCGTATCGCTTGGTGTATTCGTCGGCGTATCGGTCGGCGTATTACTTGGTGTGTCCGTCGGAGTCGGCGTATCAAACGCACAATCTTCGCGCGTGCCAACCGGGTAACCATCGAGGCCATCTGGGACCGGCGGAATCAAGAAGTCATCTTCGTGACCCGCTCGCGGTGTACCGTTTTCGTCAAAGTGACCATTCAATGAAGAAATGGGCATGTTTTCCTTGAGGTCAAAGCCAGCTGGATCTGAGGCTAAGCCGTGGATATGACAGTAGTTTACTTTACGATCATCGGTCGTATTCGTCGGCGTAAAGGTCGGCGTATCCGTCGGGGTATCACT
>JBNLCD010000097.1:0-12852 GCA_050303635.1 Anaerolineae bacterium | reverse complement strand
GGTGTGACCTGATTCGAGACTGAATAAAGATCTAGCCGCCGTGTTTGCAAAACGAATCCGCCCATCATTATCCATAATCATCAAGGCGTCGCTGGCTCCGGCCAAAACGTCGGTAACCGGAATCCCCGCAAGGGTGATGCCTTCTTGTAAATAAGTGGCTAGATGGGTGGCAAATTGATTGCTGACAATTTTGAGAAACTCATATTGATCGTCAGTCAGATTATATGGATGATCAAAACCCACCCACAAAACACCTTGTTGGGTTTTCTTGGCTTCAAGAGGCAGTGCAATTAATGATGTCAGGGTGTTTTCTAAGGGACTTAAATTCAGATTAGGGGGCGCATCTTTTAAATCTGGCACAATCACTTCTTGGCTAATAAAAGCCCAGAGTGCATCATCTACGGATGCCAGTTCATCTTTCAAGGCTCCCGCCGAATAATGGGTATTTTCCTCATCTGAAAGCACAACCCGCATAACACCTGCATCAATAACTTCGGTTAGTACATTCAATGATTTTTCAAATTGCTCACTCAACGAAGTATCTTGCGCAAAAATAGCCGTAATTTGACTAAGCGCCGAGCGTTGGGCAACCATGCGTGTTAGGAGGTCTTGTGTTTCTGTTGGAGAGAGATTTGCCAGTGTCACGAATTTTTACGCCTGTATTTGTTAGACTACTTGAAAACACTAGGCATTATAACACTCCTGTTCAATTGAGCAAGCAAACTCGGTTAAAATTAATTCAATTTTATGTTAGGAATTGCCTAGGAATATTTACAAACCAGCCAATCATCAATTTATGCTCAAAAAAAGTGGCGAAGATCATCTATTAACTCTCCGCCACTTCACTTACTAACAACTTATAGATTCTTGCCTAAGAAGTTCCAAACTTGGAAGAGCGCTCGCTCAAAAATGGAATTCCAGCCATGGCCTGCCAAAACAGGCGGGAACATGGATGCGCCATCTTCATTGAAGGTATTGCCGAAACCCCGTGCATCCCACAGAATATCAGCTCCCGGTAAGCCTGCGTCTTCAACTTCAGGATCGGGATCGTTGCCGTTATCGTTGTAGGTATTGTCGTGTACCCAGTTATTTTCGGACAAGGCACTCGCATCCCCAATTTCCTCAACTGAATAGGCTTGGTAGAGAGAAACAATGGCTAAGCCAAAGCTATCATTTCCTTCAATGCGATTGTTGTAAATATCGCAATCATCACTGGCCATAACGAAAATACCAGAACCCACGGGCACTTTACCAACAATAGAACCCGGCGTGGCATCTGCTTTAGGTCGATTATTGTGATGAACATAATTGTCATAAACCCGAATATCTTGCGAAACCTTGGAATGGAGATTGGGTAGAAGGAAAATCAGAATGCCGCCTGTATTATTCCAAGTTTCATTTTCATAGACATCCGCATCAACCGAGTTTTCTACTTCAATACCGGTTACGCCATCGTAAGCCAAATTCCAGCGCACAATAATTTCACGCGATTGGCCCACATAAATACCGGCATCGGTCGCTAAACGGGTGACGTTACATTCGACTAAGACGTTTGTACTTCGCACAGGATATACGCCATAGAGACCTGTGTCCGAAGTGAATAAATGGCGTAAAACCACGCCATGCACACCTTCGACAAGCACCCCGTTCCCCGTGTAATTTTGCACCACAAAATATTCCATCCGGAAATTATTGCCGGATGCAATGACTCCATCACTTAAATCTTTAGTACCATCCCCATCGACATCACCGTCGAGAATGGGCCAATTCGGAGCCTCATCTCCAGTGGGGAATTCAGCATCTGGGGTTTGGACCGGACACGCATCCGGCTCATCAACCATTCCCCGGAGCGTAATATCACTGCGGTCAACTGAAATTCGCTCATGATAAACACCGGGTGGCACCAAAACAGTATCGCCTGCTTGCGCACAATCAATAGCTTGTTGGATGGTCTGGCCATCGCTCACAGTGACCGTTTGATTTTCGGCATCACGTGTGCAATCAAATTCAGCCCGTGGTTCGGCTGAAACAACAGCCAAAGTTTCACGCGCGGGATTATCAACCGAGGTAATGATTACTTCTGATTCCGAAGGCACACCAGTGGGAATAACCACATAACCTTCAGCATCAATATAATCAAGACCATTCCAATAGCGTTCGGGAAGCGTTTCGTCGGTCAGGGCATAGAGGAATGCCAGCAAATCATCAAGATCTTGTTGGGGTAAGTTGAAACCCGCCGCCGCATGACGATCCACTTCACTACCCGTAAAGCCGACGCCGTTGCCAGCGCCCATGCTATAAAAATGGATGGTGTCTTCAAGCGTCTCAAACGCACCATCGTGCATATAAGGGCCGGACAGAACGACATTTCTCAACGTCGGTACTTTGAAGGCAAAATCAACGCCGCCAAATGCACCACGTCCAATATCGCCACCTTCATCCGGTACGCCGATGACTTTGAAATCGTGATTAGAAAAAGTGGGCGCGGCATGACATTCAAAACAACGGGTTGCCGCCGAGCGGAAGACTTCCAAACCGCGTCGTTGTTGTGCACTCAAAGCTTCGAAGTCACCTTCCGCATACGCATCGAACGCCGCACCATCACTGACCAATGTGCGTTCAAACATCACAATCGCGGCCACAATATTATCAGTGGTGATGCCATCTTCATAAACGGCATCAAAGGCTTCTTGATACGCCGGAATAGCGGATAATTCATCCACCAGTTCAGCTAAATCTTGATCCATTTCCATTTCAGCCGTCAGCGAAACTTCAAGTTGATCTTCGAGCGTACTGACACGTCCATCCCAGAAATAACTCTTTTGATAAGCCGCATTCCACAAGGATGGTGCATTACGGGTTAATAGTCGTCCATCAGGTGCCACCGAAACTGTCTCGCCATCGCCAAAACCTAAATCCGGGTGATGACAGTGGGCACACGAATAATTGTTGTCGCCGGACAGCACCGGGTCAAAGAAGAGTTGATAGCCTAGATTCGCTTGGGCTGGATCAATATTTTCATCAATGCTGTCCCATTCGCGGAGCAAGCCTGTCCACGCCGGTTCAATATTGATAGCACCTGCGCCCCATTCATCTTCCGGGAGTTCATCATCGGCTTCAACTGGCAACGCGGCCAAGACACCAACGATGACAATAAAAATTCCGAGTGGGATAATGAGAAACCATGCCCAACGCGGAATACGTCTTTTACGTGTATTTTTATCGGTCATACAAATAAACCTTTTAAAATATTATAGAAATGAGCGAAATAAACCAAGCTTACTACTTTGCTGGGCAGAAAAAGCTTGCTTACGACATGGTGGGATCTTGGAGTGGATTGGAGTGTTTAGCAGAATTTAATTTATAACTAGGTGGCCCGGTACGAAGTCACCGAATATTATTGTTGAGCGCTCTATTCAGATATTATATGGTTAAAGACACCATTCACACCAGCTAATCCCAATTGTGCTCAGCATAGCACCTTGGCCGAAATATTACAAAAAATAATACAATTTGACTACATATTCGCGTTGGAGCGGCAAACAAGGGCATGGGTACCCTTGTTTATGGCATAGCCGGAATAGTGTTAGCGCTAGTTCACTATGAACTGATTACCTGTAAATCCGAACTCCCTGTGAAACGATTGACATGATAGCCCTTAAATTCGCGTACATCGTCCAAGGCTTGTTTAAAGAGGTTGGTCAAATCGCTGTCTGGTCCTTTATAGCGACGCAAGGTTTGGACCGCACAAGCTTCGCACCCTTTCATGGCCCGATAGCTATCGGTTTCACAGTCGAGGCATCCGTCTAAGCGAATCATCATGAGCATAAAGGCCAATTTTTCTTCGTGATTTTCAGGCAGTTTGATAATTCGTTCAACCAAATCACGCCATTCATCACCGCGCAAATCGACAAGCGTTTCAATAACATAAACTGGAAACATGATTTCATTGGCTGTATACATGGACTTATCCTCATTTCATGAATTTGCCGGAGACAGTATCTAATAAAATAGCATAATGCGCTATAAAAATGAAGCAAATGCCCCCATCATTTACTTGGTGGAAGCTGTTTCAGATTGCGCTTCACATAGAATCGGGCGGTCTGGCTTGGTTTCAATATTTACAACCATGCCCAAATAGGGCGATGGATCGAGTGTATTGCTCGCATCCGTTTCATTTTTATAGGAACCATCTGTTTCGCTCAAGACAATGCTGAAGTGTAAATGTTGACCAATGGGACGTAAACTTGCCCCATTATATTCGCCTTGATAGCCAATGAGCTCACCTTGTTGGACAAACTTACCACGCGTCCCTTGGGGAAAATCTTCAACAATGAAGCTATTCCCATCGCCATCGGCCATATGGGTATAGTAAGTCCAGATGGTCCGCCCCGATTGCAAGGGATCGTCGTGCTGAATAATCACGGCCGATACCCAATTATCTTCGCGCGATAAATAACCATCATATGCGGCATAGACAGGCACCGTACCGGGTTCACCGTCACCGAAAATATCAATGCCTGAATGACGATGTAAGAGATTGTAAGGACCCGCCGGATCATTCCAGAGCAGACCAATCAGGCCGGATGAAGGGAGCAGAAAAGGTGCTGTGCCACAGGGTTCAGTCAATTGTTGAGTCATCAATTCCGGACGCGACGATTCATCATTAAACCAGCGGCGAATATAAGGGACACTGTTGCTTTGGGTCTGACTATACAGCATCAAACCCACATAACCGCCGAATGCGACAAATCCCAAACCCACAATTCCCAATACACCTTTACCCCACCACGGCAAATTACCAATCCGTTGTCTGAATTTTCTCAGCATAAAACTCCTCAGTCTAACTGATATAAAACCAGCAAATTTTTTCAACATACTATACAATAGGAATTGACTTAGTGATGTACAAAAATACCAGTATTTGTATTGGCTAAAATCTGCTACCAATCATAAGATAAATTTGATGAGTAATGAAATTATTCAGACAGAACGTCGGCGAATCGCCCGATTATTGCATGATACCTTTAGCCAGTCATTATTCGCGGCCTCTACAATTGCTGGCACCTTACCCACTCTGCTAGATAAGAATCCAGATTTAGCCAAACAATATTTAGTTGAACTGGCTAAAGAATTACGGGCAAGCTCTGAAGATTTACGCCAAATCCTAGATGACTTAACTGAGGAGTAACTTTAGTATGGCAGAAAAGCCTCCTATTCGTGTCATCCTCGTTGATGACCACAGTAAAATACATATCGCTTTGGGAGCGCTCCTGCATACTCTTGATGATATTGAATTAGTTGCGCAGGGAAGCGATGGCCATGAAGCAATTCACCTGTGTGCTGAATATCAACCAGATGTAGTCTTGATGGATGTTATTATGCCGGGGTTGAGCGGTGCGGAAGCGACTGTTCAAATTATCGAAAAAAACGCCACCATCAAAGTGATTGCGCTATCAGGTTTTAAAGATAATGAAAGTGTGCAAGCCATGCTCAACGCTGGGGCAGTTGGCTATGTCTTAAAAACTTCTTCGGGTGATGATATTGCGAATACGATTCGTTCGGCTTATGCGGGCAATATGGTCCTCTCTGGCGAAGTTGCCCAGACACTACTCCACACGCAACCGAAACAGGCCGCCTCAATATCAAAATCTTTTGATTTAACGCCCCGTGAGCTTGAAGTGCTCAAACTTGTCGTGGAAGGTCTCAATAATACAGAAATCGCCGAAGCACTCACCATCAGCCTCTCAACTGTCCGTTTTCATGTGACAGGTATCTTCAAAAAACTAGATGTAAGCAATCGTGTGGAGGCAACCGCGTTTGCCATCCAAAAAAATATCATCTCCTAACCTGTATACCTGTACAGGTTGAAAGACCGGAAATACTCTACAATTATTCAGTTGTATTAAGGCCTTAATTTTTAGACAATATAACCAAGATAGTTCACAATGCTAACAAACTAAACATTGAGGTTCACATTCTATGAATTTACAGGCTAAGTCAATGTCTACGACATCAATGCCTAATAAAGCTTTGACACTAAAACAAATTAGCCAATGGCTGATTCAACCCCATCCATCCATCACCGATGCTGTATTACAACGTCGCTCACGACTCCTCGCCCGCCTTTCGCTATATCTCACTATTACATCAATTATATTGCTAGGTGGTTGGAATCTGCGGGCCGGACGTCTTATTGAGGACATGGATACCTTGGCGCTATATGCCCTTGTACCATTTATTGCGGCAAGTTATGTCTTAAATCGGCGCGGATACTTCTATGTTGGGGCTAGTCTCCTTGTCGGATCATCAGCAATCATTACGCTTCTTGTACCATTTTTGCCAACCTATTTTGGGCTTACGCTCATTCTAACACTGATGCCAACCATGCTCAGCGCAATGCTGATTACCCCGCGCGCGAGTATTCCTGTTGCATCTTTTTCAATTGTTGGGGCGGCTATCTTGACCCAAGTTTCATCGGCAGTTGATAAGAAACTCTATACCGATATTCTCATCATCATTATTCCGGTATTTGTGGCCATGGTCTTGGTAATGTTTGAGCTACGAGCCACCGAACGGGTGCGTCAAGCTCGTCTTGAAGAAGCCAATGAACTGTTACGGAAATCCGAAGCTGAATTGGAACAACGTGTTATTGAACGGACCAACGAGCTCCGCATTGCTAAAGAACAAGCCGAAAAAGCGAATGAGGTTAAATCCGAATTCTTAGCCTCTATGTCGCACGAACTGCGTACACCCCTGAACGCTATCTTGAATTTCACAGGCTTTGTCGCCAAAGGTTTAATGGGACCTGTCAATGACCGCCAAGTTGAAACGCTTGGAGACTCCATTGAAGCCGGTAAACACCTCCTCAGCTTGATTAATGATATTTTGGATATCACCAAGATTGAAGCGGGCATGATGGATCTCTTCATTCAAGAAGTTAATCTCAATGAGATCGTTCATTCGTCCGAAGCCATTGCCAAGGGGTTGGTCAAAAATAAATCCCTCGATTTGATTACCGAAATTGATGCTAACTTGCCGGCAACTTATGGCGATAAGCGTCGTTTACGCCAAATTATGCTCAATTTGGTTTCCAACGCCGTCAAATTTACCACCGAAGGTTCGATCACCATCCGCGCTAAGTACGAGAACAATGTGACGCGCATTGAAGTTGCTGATACAGGCATCGGAATTGCACCCAAAGACCAAAACCTGGTATTCCAATCATTCCGGCAAGTTAAACATGAGCTCAGTGAAACGGTTGGCACGGGTTTAGGCATCCCTATCACCAAGTATTTTGTTGAAATTCATGGTGGGACTATTCGCCTCGAAAGTGAAGTCGGCCAGGGCACCACATTCTTTGTAGAATTGCCAACTTTAACCGAAGAAGAAGCCAACAAAATCAACGAAGCGCTGATCAATGAGGCTTAAAATACGACCCATGACCAGTATTCAACCAGCGTTTTTATATGTCGAAGATCATCACGCCAGCCAAAAGGTTATGCAGATGATGCTGGTTGATATGTTAGGCTACCAAGATTTAACTATCTTGAGCGATGGCCGGAAACTAGCGGAACGGTTGTTAGCTGAAGGTAAGCTGTATGACGTAATTTTCTTGGATATTAACTTACGCGGCATTTATGGGCATGCAGTTTGTGAAGCACTGCGTGAATATGCCGAATTTGCCGACACCAAGATTATTGCAGTCACAGCCGCCCTAGAATCCAGCAATATTTACCAACTGAGAAAGGTTGGTTTCGATGGCGCTATTTCAAAGCCCTTGGCTCTAGATACATTCCCTAATTTAGTGGATGCCATCTTAGCAGGTCAAGAAGTTTGGGGTGCATAGGTATAAATTCGCCAATGGAAGGAATGCTGATAATGGATGATGCCGTCCAAAAAACAACTAATGTGCTTTATGTTGAAGATGATATGTTCAGTCGCAAAGTTATGGAGATTTTGCTCAAAGATGTGATGCAGTTCAATGTGGCGATTTTTGAAGATAGCCAAAGTTTCTTGGCGCGTGTCCAAACATTGCCCGAAGAACCGGATCTGTTTCTACTTGATATTCAAATGAAACCTTATGATGGATTTCAAGTGCTACGCATGCTCCGCAACACAAAGAAATATGCCGACGCTACCGTTATTGCGCTGACAGCCAATGTCATGGCCCATGATATTGAAAAACTCAAAAGCGTTGGATTTGACGGCCTAATTGGTAAGCCGATTATGGATGATATATTCCCGTCCCTCATTCAACGAATTCTTGATGGTGAAGCCATCTGGTACATACCTTAGAAATAGAGAAGAGAGCTGTAGAGGATTAACCATGCGTATTTTGCAAAATAAAACTGTTTTCATCGTTGAAGACAATAGTAAGAATGCGGATATTATGCTCACCACCTTGCAGATGGCGGGGGCACGCACCAGCTTCAATCGAACTGGCCAAAATATCATTCACGATCTTAAATCAATCGGGCAGATAGACATTATTCTGATGGACTTAAATCTGCCCCATGGTTTAACGGGCTATGATGTTTTTGAAAAAATTAAGGCAGATCCCGAGTTAGCTAAGATTCCAGTGGTGGTGGTTTCTGCCTCAGATGCCAATGTTGAAATGGCCAAGGCGCAAAAAGCAGGTTTCGTCAGCTATATTAGCAAACCCATTAATTTTCTTGCTTTACCCAAATTGATTGCCGGCATCTTGGATGGCGAATTAGTTTGGGCTGATCAACCCGTCTACTAAATCTATTCCAGTCAGGGAGTAAACCATGAATTTTGAAGATAAACTTGCCATCATTATTGAAGATGACCCAATGGGGATTAAGGTCCTCCAACAGTTACTCGATTATGTCGGAGTCGATTCTATCGTTATCACCGATAGCCACGAAGTCCCACATCATCTTGATGAGGTTGAAATACCCGATGTGATTTTCTTGGACTTAGAAATGCCAAAAAGTAATGGCTACACTGTTCATGAATATATCCAACAAAATCCGCGTTTTGATGGCGTCCCTGTGGTTGCGTATACAACTCATATCAGTCATATCAATGACGTCAAAGATGCTGGCTTCCACAGTTTTATGGGTAAGCCGATTAATGGGGATACCTTCGCTGAAAATCTCGCCGAGATTTTTGCTGGCAATTCTGTCTGGGAAATTCCCACCTAAAACAGCGTATTCCCCAATTCCCTCTTGAAGCCCCGACACTATTCGTTTGCAGGTGTCGGGGTTAGGGTTATTTGCAGAATATCCGGTTTAGCCATATAGATTTCCCGCAGATACTCAAGCTCAAGATAATCTTGTGTCCGCAGGGCACCCCAAAAATCTTTGGGAGTGGCAATTTTGCCGCGCCCAATTGAAAGATAGCGATTTAACCACGCCAAGAATTCATCATCCCCAAGCGTTTCGCGAATGACATCTAACATGACCACCGCGCGCAAATAAATGGCATTGATATAGGGTCGGGTATCATTGAAACGATAGACTTCTAAATCAATATCTTGTTGCGAGAAATAGCTGTTGATGCGGAAATCCCACCACCAATTCACCCGTCCGGGATAAAAACGCTCCATAAAGAGAACTTCACTGTAAGTAGCCAGCATTTCGTCAAGATAAGGGTCGTTGGCTTGATCGTTCGCAACTTGCAAATACCACCATTGATGCGCAACTTCGTGAACCGTAATCAAGGTCAGCCACTCAGCATCTTGCCCTTTCCACAGGCGGAACCATGCTTCGCCCACAAAGACGATACCGGAAAATTCCATCCCATCCGGAAAATCACCTTCTACAATGACCAAGCGTTCATAGGGATAAGCCCCGAATAATTCGCTGTAGAGGCGCAAGGCTTGCGAAGCGACTGTTAAGGTATGCTCAGGGGCATTGAGGCCAATCGGCTGAGTCGCGGGGATATAATAAACTTCAACAATAATGCCATCCACTGTGGCATTGACCACTTGAAAACGATCACTAATACTAACCGCAAAATCACGCGCCGAGGTCAGTGTAAAATTCCAGATATACCCATCCACGCGGGAACGTTGACCGGGGCCCGCGACTTGTAAACCAATCGGCGGACTATCAACTGTCAATTTCACGGCATAATCAGCCATCACCGGACTCGTTTGTTCACCGACGGGATAAGCTTGGGGGGTATACCACACTCCATCACCTTTATAGACACCTGCTGTGACAAGCCAGTGACCCAAATTGACTTGCGCCCCGCTATACCCAAAATATCCAAAGCGCCCATCGAAGGTGTCGTCAATATTCGGAATTTGCAGATTATAGTGAAGCTGAATAACTTTCTGGCAACCGGGATGCAATGGTTCTGAAAGAGGAACGGTCAAGCGGGTTTCGGATAAAACGGCATTCATCAATAAGCTACCATCGGCATTCAAAATCCCGTATAACCCCATCACATCAACAAATCGATTAGGCTCTACATGAAAGACAAGCTCATTGAGGCTATCAACGGAGTCATTGCGATAGTTGATCGTTTCCTTCACTTCCATCGCGCGTGTATCCCAATTCAAGATTGCATCAACATCATAACGTACGCCAACCTGTGACGAATCCGTTGCACAACTTACAGGTGTACTGGTCGGTGATAGGGTGGGTTGCGCGCCGACTTCGGCTGTTGGTTCCTGTGTCGGAAACTGGGATGCTGAAATTGCTATAAAAGTGGGGGTCTCCGTCACAATTTCAGGAGCAATTTTACTCTCACGAAATGAACAACTACTGATCAAGATCCCTGCCATTATTAAACTCAACATAATTAGCCAGATTTTCATCTGTTGCATGAACATTATTCTCCAATATCCGCGCACAAGGTACGATGCTCTAGTTGTATCCCGAATTGTCTGAGATTGCGAGGGCGGCTTTCCCATGATTCACCAACGCATAAAGATTTATTAACAATTGAGTTCATGCAGACTTTATAACATCTTTGCTACAATAGACTAAAAATTACTTGTGATTTTTGAGGTTATAAAAACATGCCATCCGATAATGAAATGTTATCTCATGAGCAAGCTATCTATTTCAACAATACGCAGGATATCTTAGGTAGTCTAAGCGTCAATTTAAGCATTATCCACCTAAACCCCACGTGGCATAAACATACCGGCTACTCTGTTGAAGAAATTATTGATCAAAATATTATCAATTTTGTGGTAACTGAAGATCAATCAATGGCTCAAATGGTATTTAACCAATGCCTAACCGATATGATGCCGCAACGGTTACGTTGTTCGCTTGAATATCAAGATGGCTCTACTCAGCTTTACATCTGGCATCTGACCCCAGATGCTGAGAATGAACGTATTTACCTATCGTTGCATAAAATTTCAGATGCAAATGCTGAAGATAATGAGTATGCAAGCCAACTCCGAGATGTCCTGACCCAGCGGTATCGTGAGTTACATATCCTTAATCTAATTTCCAGCAAAATTTCTTCGTCTCTGCAATTCGACAAAATTCTGCACGAAATTGCTGAACTAACCTGCGTGGCGCTAAATACCACGAGTGCTTATGTCTGTGATGTTAACTTTGAGGCCAATACAACAACGGTTTTATCTGAATATGTCAGCCCCCACGCAACACTCAAAGAACAAGAATCCGATACAGGCACAACCTATGACCTCGATGAAGATTTTCCCGGATTTAGAGAGTGGTTAGAAAACCCAGAAGATGCGCTAATTCAAACCATTGAAGATAAAGATCTACCGAAACACGATTTTGATCATATGTCTGAATTCGGGGCGAAGGCGTTAGTGATTGTCCCGCTTGTGGTGGATGGTCAAACATGGGGGTATCTTGAACTGTGGGAAAGCCGCCATATGCGTCATTTCTCCACGAGCGATATTCAATTGTTACAGACCATCGCCTCACGGGTTGCCGCCGCCGTCGCCAATGCCAAACTCTATGAAATCTTGCGCGAAAGTGAGCAACGCTATCGCCAAATTGTTGATAATGCGAGTGATTTCATCTTTCAAACAGATGAAAATGGCATGTTCTTATTTGCTAACCCTGCCGCATTGCTGGCGATGGATTATCAACCTCATGAATTTATCGGAAAACCCTATACGGAACTTATCCCCGCTGAATTTGTGGATGATGTCACCCAATTTTATCAAAATCAATTCAGCGAACGTATTCCACAGACTTATAAAGAGTTTCCATTCAAGACAAGAGACGGAGAATTGATTTGGCTCGGTAATCTTGTCCACATCGTGACCGAAGGTAAATACGTTAATGGATTTTATAATATCGCGCGCGACATTACCCACCGTAAACAGATAGAGCAAGAACGTGAAACACTCATTGATGATTTAGAAGCCTTTGCGCATACAGTTGCCCATGATCTCAAAAGTCCGCTCAATACCATTATTGGGTACTCTAGTTTGCTAAATACAACCGACTATCTAGAACCCGCTGAGGTTGAACTAACGGATGCAATTGTGCGCATCAGTTACCGGATGAGCCATATCACCGATGAATTATTGCGGTTGGCCGAAGTCCGGAATTTGGAGGAAATCCACTTAGAAGAACTCGATATGCTTGAAATATTGGCCAATGTCAAAGAACGTCTCGGTTTTATGGTGAAGGAAACCAATACCCAGCTCATTATCGCGGACTCATTTGAACGCACCCTTGGCTATGCATCGTGGATAGAAGAAATATTTGCCAACTACATCAGTAATGCCATCAAATATGGTGGCGACCCGCCTGTTGTTGAAGTGGGTAGCACGCGCCTCGCAGATAATCGCGTCAAATTTTGGGTCAAAGATAATGGCCAAGGACTGACTGAAGAAGCCAAAGCCAATCTGTTTTCAAAATATACGCGTCTCGA
>JBNLCD010000096.1:0-12874 GCA_050303635.1 Anaerolineae bacterium | reverse complement strand
TGACCAAAACTTTTATATCAAGTTTGTTGGCATTACCTTATTTACATAAAGGTAATAAATGTTTTTCTACTCATATTTTACTACAACTCATCGGCCAGAAATTTCTGAATCTCGATGAGATAGCCGTTTGGGTCGCGCAAAAAGCTGTGATAAATTTGATATTTTTCATTGAGTGTTGGGGGTGTTTCATAAGCCACCCCCTGTTTGGTCAAATATTGATACCAGCCATCGACATCGTCACTGATTAGAGTGAAAATCACGCCCTGAGGCTCAGTCGGTGCGGTGACCCGTTCACAAAAACCAACCAATGCCTCGGCTGTCACGCGATAGATTTTGCAATCACCTTGATCAATCACAAGGGCTAAGCCCATAATCTGTTCATAGAAATGGGCCGTTTGGGCAATATCACGCGTGTACAAAAACGTGATTTGATGGCTGATACTTGGGCGCGACATAAGTTTCTAGCGTACGATTCTATTCGTCTTCGTATTCATAATCATCAAAGCTGAGGGCCCGGTAAGCTGAAATAAGGAACAAACTGACCATCAACAAGGCGGAGACAATACAGTATTGGCACCATTTCTCAAGGACATAGGCTTCGATGTAAGTTAGATAACCCGAATAAAGCACCCCAAACAGTGCCATCCCAAACATAATCATCCGGCCATAATCAGTAATGATTTGAATGCTATTTTCGAGCAGTAACAAAACCAGGAAGGTGGCATACGCGCCTAACCCCAAAACAGAAATTGGCACACCTGCAATTTCAGAGTAAGCACTACTTTGCACGGCGTTACAATCGAGACTAGCGGTTTCGGCACATACCAATTCGGTATCCGCAAGCTTGGCCGATGCTAAATAAGCCGCGACGCCAATACCAATAATACACAGCACAATCGCGATATAACGGAGCCACGGGCGGCTTGCTGGGTCTTGCCCCATTGACTGGGCTTGAGTCGTCATCTATGAAAATCTCCTCATCAACACAAATTTCAGTGGGGTTATTCTAACATGAGGATAGGAAGGCGGGTACTGAGCTTTTGCTGAGAAAATCAGGAATAACTCATTAGAAAATCGTGTTTGGCTTACGATCTAGAAGTAAACGGGTCAATAACATAGTTACAAAAGCTATCGCGACCAAGATAAGCGCACTCCAAATTGCCGCATTAATATCTTGCTCCAACACACTATAGACGAGGAGCGTCATGGTTTGTGTTTCACCACGTAAACTCCCCGCAAATAAAATCGTCGCGCCAAATTCACCGAGGGCGCGTGCCCAACTCAAGAAAATTCCAGCCAAAATCGAGCGGCGGGCTAAGGGAAGCAAAATAAACCGTAGCGCGTTCCATTCATCGGCACCATCTACATAGGCCGCTTCACGCATCTCAGATGGAATACTGCTGAAACCCAGATGCACGGAGCGCACATAAAACGGGAGCGCGACGAAAATTTGGGAAAGAATCACGGCGGTTGAGGTAAAAGCAATTTGGAGGCCAAACATATCCAAGGTGGAACCGAGTAAGCCTTTGCGTCCCAATGCTAACAACAACCCTAAACCAGCCACGGCGGGGGGTAACACAACCGGAAGTTCAATAATAGCACTGACCAATGTTTGCCAGCGCGATTGCCAACGGGCTAACCCATAAGCTAAAGGTGTCCCGGCCAGCAAAATAACACTCACACTGATCAAAGTTGTGGAGAGACTGACTTCAAGCGCCGATTGCACCGCCATATCGGTATTTGATTGCCATGCTTTTTCGGTGAAACTGCGCCACACCAAAGCGATGATGGGTAAGGTAAGCAATAAAAAGGCCAGTCCACCTGAAAGGTACACCAGCCCATAAATCATTCGTTGGCGAAACATGCCTGTTGCCTTGTGATTAGGATTTATAAGACCAGCCTAATCATATTCTTGGAGGGTGAATGCCGCAAGGAATAAAACTGTCACCCCATAGACAATCAAAATAGACAACGTGCCGAGATTGTCGCCTAAGTTGTGACCTTCCATATTCAGATCATGGATAATTTCGGTAGCATAATAGAGCGGCGTAAAACGGCTCAAAACTTGGGCCCAATCCGGCAAATTCTTCACATCAACCAGCATCCCCGACAAAAACATTGATGGCACAATAATCAGTGGAATGAATGGGAAAACTTGACCTTCATTCCGCGCAAAATTGGAAACCAAAATGCCAAGCGCAATACTGACCACCGATAAGAGCCACATCACGATATAGATGGATAACAATGTTCCGGCGGATTTATCGAGCTCGAAAAGCCAGTTCATTTCCATGAGAACGATGAAACTTTGTAATGTAGCTAGCGCCGAATAAGCCGCTAAATAGCCGCCAATAATTTCAATTTGCCGATAGCCATTCACAAACATGCGCTCAAGGGTTTCGGCGGTCCGTTCGCGGACTAAGACAATCGCGCACAGCACATAGGTGATGAAATGGACGACAAAAGCACCCCCCGGCAAGATAAAACCTGTGATGTTGATCAATGGGGAGGGGGTATCCACTGATTCAAAGAAGATATTCATGATGAATACCACAAAAACAGGCACCAAAATTGATAGAGCAAGAAAACGACGATCATTGATGAGTTGCCGTAGAACCCGTTGGGCAATTGCCAGTATATTTTGCATCATGGGATTATTGCTCCTTCCGATTCTGATTAATCAGATTGAGGACAATGGTTTCGAGGGAGTCTTCTTCAACCTCAATGCGTGAGACATTCGTCAGACCATATTTTTCAAGGAGCATCGGCAGTTGCTCCGCGTATTGGGTCACCGTTTCTTCAATAACCTCATCCCCTTGCCAGATTTTGACACGGGTGGAACCCATTTGCATGATGACTTTGGGATGGTCATACGCCAACACTTTGCCCGCGCGCATAATCCCTAATTGATCACAATGCATGGCTTCATCCATTTGATGAGTACTCACCACAATAGTTGTGCCGCCATCGGCTAAATCCCGGAAATGTTGCCAGAACGCTTCACGTAGTTGAGGATCAACGCCCGCTGTCGGTTCGTCCAAAAACAAAATGCGTGGCTGATGAACGAGAGCACAGGCCAAGGAAACCCGTTGTTTCATGCCGCCGGAAAATCCGTAGACAGGGTCATCCGCTCGTTCCGTCAAATCCACAAATTCGAGAACTTCATCAATTTGGGCATTGAGCGTCGCTCCGATATCATGCGCTTGCGCAAAGAAACGGAGATTTTGGCGCGGTGATAAATCTTCATACAGCGCCGGTTGTTGCGGCATATAACCAATTTGGCGACGAAGTTCGCGCTTATCTTTGATGGGATGAAGGCCCATGACCTCAACTGCGCCTTGAGTCACTCGCGTAGCCCCAACCAGAATGCGAATCATGGTTGTTTTACCCGCACCATTCGCCCCTAGCACACCGAAAATTTCGCCTTCACCAACTTGAAAATTCACGCCTTTTAGGGCGCGCACATCACCATAATGCTTATGTAAATCTTGAATGTGAATTGCAGTGCTCATCTTTATTTCTTCTTTGTTAACTTAACGCTGATAGTCTATAATACCTTAACTTAGTGAACGTTAACTAAGTTAAGAGTAAAGGAGATTTAAAATCTTGTCAAGAAGCTGATAAACATTGCTAAAAATACACCTGTTACATCCTCAAATTTTGCGAATCTGAAAAGTCAAATCGTGCTATAGTAAAAGTTGACCCTAATTTTATCCTTGCCTCTCCTAATAAGGATATACCATGCTCGGACCACCGCACGATAATCCGCAATATAGCCGCCTGATGGGACGGTTTCGCCATCGCTTAGGAACATCCTCCGTCAGAGGTGGTATTGCCATCTGGTCAATTGTCATCATTATGCTGAGTGTTTTCCTCATGAGTTTGCTCGCGGTGAATGAGGAGTTTATTTCCGCGTATTGTTGTTGTGGAAGCGGTATTATCAGCATTTTTTCAGTGGTGATGGGTATCAACAGCACCCGGCTAGTGACACACGACGCCAACCGAACCCAAAATGATTTGATTGTGATGAGTATGCTCCCCAACCGCAAAATCGTGAATGGTTATTGGCAGAGCATCTTTGATCAGTTATTAGCGCGCCAATTATTTCCATTGGTCACACTGCCTTTTATTTATGGTGTCCTAAATATCATTGCAATTAACTTGCTATCGCTCCATGACACCATTGAGTTAGAAGGCTTTTTGGCCATTTCCATTTTAACGATTGGGCAAATGGGATTTTATTGGTTTTTTATCATGTTCGGCATTATGTTGGCCTTGACGATACGCCGAAATTTTTGGGCGACAAGTATGTTTGTGGTGCTGAGTATGCTGTTGTGGGCTATTTGGCTATTAGCTAATCTGATCGTTATGGGCTCAGTCGTCGTGCCGATGTCAACCGAAAGTTTCATCGTATTTTGTCTCACGCTGAGTTTTATCAACAGTTGGCCTTATTTGGGGTTAGTGATGGTGTGGGGTATTGCCATTTTCAGCGCCCGCCATCCTTTATGGCATGCCTGGCAAGTTTATCGCGATGAACGACGGATATAGAGGGAAAATCCATGTTTTCATCACCGCGCAACAACCCCCAATATAAACGCCTGATGGGATCGAAGCTCGATGGGCCAGCATCGCCGAGTCGCTCGACTGGTATGGCTATCTGGCTTGTGATCGTCCTTTTCTTAGTGAGTCAAGTTTTTGCCTATGATGATTTTGGTTATCTTTTTGCCGTGACGGGCGCGGGATTACTAAGTTTCTACTCTATGTTTTTTGGGATCTATAGCATTCTCTATGTGATGCGGGATGTCAGCCGTCCCCAAAATGATCTCGTTGAACTTACGATGCTATCTAACCACCAAATTGTGCATGGCTACTGGCGCAGTATGTTTGACCGTTTATTAACGGACGGGGCGTTCGTTTTTATGCCTCCACCGTTTGTCTATGTATTGCTCAATATCATTTCCATTATTCGATTTGCACTCACTGAAAATGAACCGGAACCCATGTTCATCATGTTGATTGCCATGCTGGCCGTGGGGCAATTGGGATTGTTCTGGTTTTTCAGCATGTTCGGTTTAATGCTCGGCTTAATCTTGCGGAGTCGCGCATGGGCAATCAGCATCTTTGTTTTCCTAAGTTTAATACTGCTGGGTATCTGGTGGATTGGTATGATTGAGGCGGTTATCAATTATTTGGATAGCATCTATCGGGTCAACGCCGATTTTGGGGAATTCAGCCAAGCACTGCTAAATACCAATTTTCTGGTCTATAGTGGTTTTGTCTTTGCATGGTTAGGGTCATTAGTTGGCGCACGCCGTCTCAATAAAAAACTCTAATGTGTATAGCAGAAAATAAAAAGAGCACATCCGAGGATATGCTCTTTTATTATCAAGATAAAGAGGTCTGTTAGATAAACAGCATGGGTCGAGTTTGTAGATAATTCGTGAATTTACCGAAGCTTTTCTCGCTCATTACATAACAGAAAGATGGATGCATTTTGAAGTTTCGCATGAGCAAATAATCAAGGGCAATTTGATTAATCATTGGCACCGCAATAAACAATCGATTCTGCTCACTTGTCGCGGCAATTGTTTCTGCATGAGCCAATATAGCCGGAAAATCTGCATCATCAAGGAGGGCGAATGGTCCACTATTCCGCTCATTCATATAGCCATAACCAACGGGCTTGTCACCTCGATAATAGAGATAGCCCTGACGGTCATCCATAAACCATTGATGATCAATTTCACGTTCAACTTCTAGAATTTTATGGTCGATTTGATTGAGGATAGGTAACACATTGTCAACTTCCTCAAACTTCTTGAACTGAATATCTGTGGCGTACTCAACAACTTGCGGCGACTCCGTGTAAAGTTTATAAACCGGAAATTGAATATAGACTTGCTCCTTGAGGTATCGTCCTAAGGCGCGCAAATCAGAAGTCGCAATAATCGAGCGGTGATAGGGTGTATCTTTGGGGAAAACTTTGGCAAGCAAGCTTTTGCCAATACCGGCATCTTGCGCAGTCGGTAACACAAAGAAATCAGTTAATTCAAGCATGTCAGCCCGCAGAATTGAACGTGCATAGCCCATAATCTGACCATCCATTTCCGCAACCCAAGAAGCATAAGCAGTTGCGCCTAGGTGATTGAAAACTGAGGCGAAAGCAGTCCAAAGTCTTTCAATATCTTCCGGGGTTAAGGGTTCGGCATCGGCTGGGTAAGCACCTAAGCGTTGTTCCAAATCAACAACCGTTCGTCCAAATACATCAAAGATAGCCGGCGTATCTTCAGTTGTTGCTTCACGCAATATAAATGTCTTATTTTTTTCTACAGTTACAGCGTTCGCTTGCATACCAAACTTCCTATAAAACATGGTTGAATAAATGCATAAACCTATTGTAGGAAGAATAGCCTGACTAAATAAATATCCTAACTGAGACAAATTTTGCAGAACCGTGAAACAAAAAGAGATGAGTTTGTCCAGCAATACTCATCTCCTAATTTTATGAGCAATATTTTGTTCAGGGAACTACAAAGCACGCCCTTCCATATAACGCATGGTTAAATCTTTGCGCGTGAAGAAGAAGATTAAAATACCCGCTAAGAAACCTGTGATGTGCGCCAGATAATTCACGCCAGTTTGCACATCAGCTCCATAGGCGATGACAAAGAAGGCGATATTTTGCCCTAAGAAGAATAAGAGTAACGCCCATGCGGGGATAGGAATCATCCATCTCCAGAGCGGTTTATCCGTAAACAAGCCATATGGTAGCCTCAAAATCGAGGCACCGAGCCACAACGAGCCTATTCGCGTGTCAAAGAATAAGAGCAAATAGGCACCCATTACACCGGCAATCGCCCCACTCGCCCCAATCCCCGGCGCATCACCTAGGAAATCCTCGAAAATAAAACTGCCCATGCTGGCAATCATGCCTGCGGTGAGATAGAAGGCCAAGAAACGCCATGAGCCACACGCATCTTCGAGACGGTGGCCAAATGTCCACAGATAAATCATATTCCCGGCCAGATGTCCTAAATCGCCATGCATAAACATGGAGGTAAAGGCCACAAACGCCCCGACACTTTGGAACTCACGCAGGTACTTGATGCGATAGCCATACGTCCAGACATTTTCGATATACGGATAAACATCACGGATATAACCTTCAGTCGTCGTCGCATTAAGCCAGCTTTGATAATATGAAGGAGCCAGCCATACCATGAAGATAATGGTATTTACAATAATCAAGCCAATGGTTGCCCACGGAATAGTCTCATAACGCATCCGTTTTTGCCCATCATTAAAGGGCAATGGGAAAAACAACGTTCCCAAGAACAAGGGTAAGAGAATACACAGTAACCCACAAAATGCAATCATAATAATCTGCCCCCTAGTTGGCTTGACTAAATTCGTCGAGCAATTCTTGGATCGTTGGAATATCGGTCGGTGGAACCGGATCGAATAGCAAGCCAAAAGCATTACTAAAGACGAGATAAAATGAAATGATCAAGATAGCGGCCCCGAGTGCCATCAAAATATAGCGTGTTGCATCGTCAATCCGGGGTAACTGACTGCCTGATTCAGGATCGACCTTGCCACCAAGAGCTTGGGCTACTCCGATTTGTTCTGGCGATGAGGAACCCGTCACGACAAGATACGCGCCCAATAATGACAACAGCGTGCCACCCAAATGCGAAATATCCATGCGGAAGAGACTTAAACCCACATCTTGCCAAGCCAGCAAGAAATAGAGAATGACAACGCCAACCGCCTCACGGATCGCAAGCAACACACTGCCGCGTTCTTTATCGGTAATATCTAAGGTCACATTCGCTAATCTTTTATCAGCGTATTTGCCTTCTTCAGTGCGATGATTGATGTTTACAATCTGCTGATAAACTTCTTGAGCTTGGGCATCCGCTAAGGCTTGTTCATAGAGTTGCGCGAGGCGGAACAAAATTGCTTGATTATCGGAATGTAGATCAGCGGCGGCTTTGGTCACATTAAAGACCCGCGAAGGGTGTGTTGATTCGGCATAATGATCGATGATATCAATTTTCATCTCAGTACGGATATGCGGCATACTGACCAATTTGAGGTAAGCCTCATCGATTTCAGTCATATCCCGTGAGCGACGAATCAAGCGCAACAACACATCGGCTACCCCCGGATCAGGCGACCCGGCATTGACGGCCCGCCATGCCAATTCTTTGGCATCATCCGGAAAATCCATTTGCAAAAGTTGCCGAATAATCAAGGGAAATGCGCCGGGATGATCAGCTTGAATATCAAGGATTTGAAGCCAGAAACCAATCGCGCCTTCTTCATCGCCATGATTAAGCGCGGCATTGCCTTTCTGAATCAAATCCGCGCACTGGATGTTTTCCTCAGTGGTCAATTCGTCACGCGTGGTTTTTATCCCTGCAAGTGGTTCAAACTGACTACTCCGGTGTGGTTGGGCTTGATCATCTTCTTCATAGACAACAATTTCACCCGTGACGACTTGAGCCGGCCCTTCAGTCCGCCGAAGCAATTCATCCCGCAAGGTAACAATGTGTTTATTATTGGGGCTAACGATGAGCGCCCGTTCCAGCATTTTAAGTTGCTTGGTCGGATCTTCAACTGTCTTAGCAAGCCATACCCATGCAATCTCATTATTCGGATCTGCTTTAAGTGCGGCGCGCAGTAATTTTTGGCCTGTGGCCAAGTCCTTTTCACGGACAGCCATCACGCCGCGCTCAAAAAGTTCTTGCGCGGATGACATACTCCCCTCCTTAAAATAGATAAAAACAAACGATAAATTGATAGGAGTTACGTGTTTCAGCCAAATCAGATCAAGGTTAGTGGTTCAAGGACCTAAAGACCCTTGTTAAAGTTTGCCCCAGCATACCTTCTAACAAGGTGGCATTAGCCCCTTGTCTTCAATCATTCAACTGCGTAAACCCCAAATTGAAATAAATCTCAGGTATTTGTTAAGAAGTGTTGAAAAGTGTTTGAAATAATGGATTTAACACAAATCAAATACCTTTTTTGCTATCGTTATTATGACAAATTTTGGGTAAATCCCCAAATTCCTACGCCCCCCAATTTATTGGGGATTTTGTAGCCTGACCATGTAGCCGACGCTCTCCCTATTTTCAAGAAACCCTAATGTTTAGGACACCAATTCAGTTGTCAAATTGTTTATAATGAGAAGACCACGCTACCAAGTGCAATCACCCACAAGGAGATAATTGTTAATTTTCAATGAGTTATCCTGTTGATGACCGTTATAATGAAGAACCCACGCAAGGAGGAATTCGAGCCGTTGATTATGATCCGCTCGACTATTCTGGCTATATCGTCAACCACCTCCAACGGCGTGTCAATCGTCAACGAAATGCCTTCCTATTTATGGTGGGCTTATTTGTGTGTATTGTTTTCGGGTTTTCCGGCACCTTAGTTGTGCGCGAAGCTTTTTTAGCACCTGAAGACGTTGAATATACCGTCGTCCCCAACGAAGAATATGAAGCCTTAATGGAAGCAACTTTATCCCCTGTTTTCACGGCCCAAGTTCGCTATTGGGAAGATGATATTTTACGCTGGGCCGAAGAATATAATCTGGACCCGAATTTGGTTGCCACAGTCATGCAAATTGAAAGTTGCGGCAATCCACAAGCTGGTTCAGGCGCTGGTGCGCAGGGATTATTTCAAGTGATGCCTTTCCATTTTGTGGATGGCGAAGAAATGCAAGATGCAGATACTAATGCGATGCGCGGCCTAAACTATTTGGTTGAAGGTCTTGAATTGTCTGAAGGGCATGTCGGTTCGGCGTTGGCTGGCTATAATGGCGGCCACGGCATGATCTTATGGGGCACGGCTAGTTGGAATGATGAAGTCTGGCGCTATCACTATTGGGGCACAGGCATCTATTATGATACTGTCGCCGGCAAAGAAACTAGCGAACGTTTACAAGAATGGTTAAATGCGGGTGGACAACGTCTCTGCAATGATGCCGCTGTTGTGCAACAAACCCTGAACACAACCACGAACCAAGGCTAAGAGGAGACATCAATATATGAAACGCGAATTATTGCCCAATGATGCGATTGTGGCACGGCTAGATAAACTTGACGGCTGGGAACAAAATGGTTCGGCCATTGCGAAAACCTATGAACTTGAATCATTTACCGCCGCGCTGGTCTTTGTGAGCACCGTCGGCCATCTGGCCGAAGCAATTGACCATCATCCTGATATTCTCATTCAGTGGCGCAAAGTTACGCTGACGCTCAGCACACATTCAGCGGGTGGCTTAACAGATTATGATTTTGAACTGGCGAGCCAAATTGAAGCATTACCCAGAAAATCGTAGCTTAAAAACACAAACACACTCAAACAAAATGAGGCATGTCAATTGATATGCCTCGTTTTTTATATTTCACCTGAATTCGGGCTTCATGATGCACTCATCATAAATTGTTGAATGACTATCAAGCTAAGGACTAAAGCCGCCTTGTTATAGGCTAATTCTGGAAGCGGTATCAGGTCATCTCAAAAACAGAGTATTCCCCTAAGGTCCTTGCTTCCCCAAATTATATCTACGGGCTCAGCGTGAAATAATAGCCGCTATTCGTCATGCCATGCGCTGTATAAAATTGATGGGCGACTTGGCGCGCATAACCACTTTCAAGCACCAGTCGATGACATTGATAAGCTTGCGCAATGGCGACCGCTTCAGCAAAAAGTGCATGACCAGCGCCGGTGCCACGCACAGTTTGGGTCACAATGAAATCTGGGATCCATGCCTCAAAACTTGGCCAATTCAAGCGGTCTCTTAATTCTAAGGATAAGAATCCAATGGCTTGATCATCACTATAGGCAATCAAGGCATGCTGACGATCATTGGCTACATACTGCTGATAGACCTTTTCCAAATTGGCTTCGGTTTCAGCTGTGGGTGCCGGACGTCCCAATTCAGCCAACAAGGTTGTTACGGCTAAAAAATCTTCTGGTTGAATCTTTCGGATAAGGAATTCACCCATGATTTATCCCCAGCGAACCGCCACCGCGCTCCATGTATAACCTGTTCCAGCACCGGCCAAAACAATTAAATCACCGGGTTTAATCTTGCCTTCAGCCAAGCCAAGTTCAATGGCCAAAACTTGATCCACGCTTTGAACATGACCGTGATCTTGCAGATAAACTGATTTCTCAAGGGATAGCCCAACCGATTCCAAAATTTGGGTATAGAACGATTTCTTCATATGGGTAATGCCCAAGAATTTAACATCATCGAGGCTCGCGCCACCTTTTTCCACCGCTTCCCGAATCACTTTTGCGAAGTTACCGAGAGAGGTTTCACCAAGACGTTCGCCCATATAATCCAGATTGGTTACATCTAAACGGCCATAGACATCGCCAATCGTCGGGCTTTCATTTTCAGCCACGGCTTCACGAGTTAAAATCACGCTTTCGGAGAGTGTGCCATCCGTAAAAGCCGACGCACCGAGGATTAAATTCTTAGTAGCGCCACGTTTCAGCAACATCGCACCCCCCCCCGCACCAAAATTAAACATGAAACGGGAGCGGGGATTCGATAGATTAATCAGATCATTTTCGCGGCTACCGGCGGCCAGCATAACATATTCCAACGCCGGGTCAGTTAACATCATGCCTTTAGCCATATTCATCGCAATCGGAGCACCCGCACACAAGGCGTACATTTCAAAAGCATAGGCATTGGTTGCCCCAATATTCTGTTGAATTTTAGCGGCGGCGTTCCATACCAAGTGGTCTTTATATTCGCTACCATGCGAAATTACCAAATTGACATCCGTGGGGTCAACGTCGGCCATGTTAAGTGCTTTGTGAGCGGCTTCACTGGCCATGACTGTAACTTCATCATTTTCACCCGCTACATGCCGTTGCCGGATGCCCATTTTTTCGCGCAGAACTTCAGCCGGAATGCCCGTTGGTTCGGCTAAATCTTCGGCTGTTTCAATATTTTTGGGAAAATGGGTTCCCCAACCTACGATACCAACTGTCGTTTCCATCAAAAACCTCACAAACTCATTAAAATAACAATATGTTGATGCCCTTACTATAGCTAGGCTAGGTTAATTTTGCTATGTAAATGATCAGAATTATTCGTCGGATAATTCAAATTAAGTTATGATTTGTCTAAAACTTACTATTGAGAGAAAAAATTATGTCGGCAAATCCCCATAAAGGCGCACTCGTGATTGACGGCCTATATGTTAATCACCTTAATGATAATCAGGTTTTAGTTTGTACAATTGAAAAATTGCCCCGTAACGTTGTTGATGCGTGGATTGATGTGTGTTTGGAGGAAATGAAAAAATGTAATGAGGAAGGGCGTCCCGTTCTAGTCTTACAAGATTTATCCGACTCCAGAGCCATCCAAACGCCATATTCTAAAACACGCGGTGAAGAAGCCACCGAAGCTTATCCTGAACTAGAGGGGCGGACGGCTTATGTCATGCCTGATACGCCCGACAATCAGCGCTTGAAATTGTTTATTCAGCGGCAACCCCATCGCTATCGTGAACGCCGGATATTCTTTACTTTTGATGAGGCCTTGGCATGGTTACAAGAAGCTTTAGCATAGTTTTGCAATTTCTGTCATCTGGGTCAATCTTTGATTAAACAATCCAATATGACCTTCCAGCTAATTTTTATAAGATAAGCAAAAATATAACTCCCCATCTAAAGATAAGTGGGGAGTTGTATTTCGATAGGCTTAAAAAAGTTTGGCGATGCTTAGACAAGTCGAAAACTTGATATTCCTGCCTAAAAATGAATGATGCTAGCCACGATCTTGGCCTGTCCACGTAAGAATTAGCGTTTCATCCAAGCTCCAGATTACTCCTTGTAA
>JBNLCD010000095.1:0-12987 GCA_050303635.1 Anaerolineae bacterium | reverse complement strand
TTAACCCGTAGTAAAGCTGGCCGCCGTAGTCAGACCATTACTGAACGGACCCGTGGACGATATATTAAAGCCCGTCCTGTTAAGGGCAAGCCCCGCGATATTGCGTTTGATGCCACTTTACGCGCCGCCGCTCCCCATCAAATTGAACGGTCTGATGATCGGGCTGAACGTCATCTGGCTTATTCCATCAAGAAACAAGACCTCCAACGCAAAGTGCGGGTGAAGAAATCCGCGAATCTTGTTTTATTCGTGGTCGATGCCAGTTGGAGTATGGCTGTTTCAGAACGGATGCAGGCGACCAAGGGGGCAATTATGTCCCTGCTGACAGATGCATATCAACGTCGTGACCGCGTAGGCTTGATTGTATTCCAAAAAGATCGGGCTTCGCTGGTGTTACCACCTACCAATTCTGTAACGCTTGCGAAAAAATCGTTGGCTGATATTCCGGTGGGAGGCAAGACACCCCTTTCCGCAGGATTGACCTTGGCCTATGACGTGCTTAAACAAGAACAAATCCGGCATCCAGATGTCACACCAATTATGATTTTGTTGACGGATGGCGCAGGGAATGTCTCGATCACCGATTTGCCGCCTCAAGTTGAAATTGCCCAAATTGCGGGTCAATTTGAACATGATGCGATTCGCACGGTGACTATCAATATGGAGCATGATGCCTTCGACCAGGGTTTATCCCAACGGCTGGCGGACAGTTTAGGTGGGCCGTGCTATCGTTTGGATGAATTGAAGGCGGAATTCCTCTATGAAACGGTAAAACGTGAGTTAGAGAACTAAGTGGCTACGGCATATTGGAGCCGAACATCATCACCCAATTGCATAGAACTATACAGAAAATCCCCTCTCAGCATTTTAGCGCACTGAGAGGGGACCCAGGAGATTAACTATGATGCGTCGTTAATTAAAAAACGATGTGATAGTATTCTTCAGCTTGTTGCGCCAATTCATCACGGAAGTTCGGATGCGCAATATCAATCAACGCCCGAACCCGTTCCCGAATTTTCTTGCCATAGAGATCAGCAACCCCATATTCGGTCACTACAAAGTGAACATCATTGCGCGTAGTGGTAACCCCTGCCCCGGATTTCAAAATCGGGGTAATGCGGCTGATCGAGTCACCTTTGGCCGTACTCGGCAAAGCGATAATTGGCACACCACCTTTACTACGGGATGCGCCACGGATAAAGTCAAGCTGACCACCGACCCCTGAATAGAAACGCGTACCAATACTGTCCGCACAAACTTGACCCGTGAGGTCAACTTCAATGGCGGAGTTAATCGCCACCATTTTGTCGTTCTTGGCTACGTTAAAGGGATCATTTACGTATTCAGTGGGATGGAGTTCAACGATGGGATTATCGTGAACAAAATCATAGAGGCGTTGGGAACCTAACAAGAATCCGGCGATAATTTTGCCCGGATGGAAGGTTTTGCTTTCACAATTGATGATGCCTTGTTCAAAGAGATCAATCACACCATCGGAGAACAATTCGGTATGGACGCCTAAATCTTTGTGATTACCCAAAAAGCCCAAAACAGCGTCAGGGATAGCGCCAATACCCGTCTGTAAACAGGCACCATCGGGAATGAGACCCGCAATATGTTGAGCAATTTCTTTGGAAAGCGGATCGCTTGAAGCCATGCCAATTTGGGGCAATTCATAATCCACTTCAACCACATAATCAATCTTGGAAACGTGGATAAAGCTATCGCCCAAGGTACGCGGCATCTTGGGATTTACTTCGGCAATCACAACTTTGGCTGATTCTGCGGCAGTCTTGGTGATACCGACTTCAACCCCATACGAGCAAAAACCATGATCGTCGGGGGGACTGACGGAAACCATTGCCACATCCAGCGGGATAATGCCTTGTTCAAATAGATACGGAATTTCAGATAGGAAACATGGCGTAAAATCACCACGGCCATCATTGACAGCGGCCCGCACGTTGTCGCTAATAAAGAGTGTATTGACGCGCATGTGTTCGCTGAGTTCGGGGGAAACATAATCGCGCCCAGTGAGTGCCAAGACTTGCACCAATTCGACACCATGCAATGAGGGGACACGTTCAATCAGAGCGCGGAGTAATTCATTCGGAACCGCGCAATTTCCGGTCATAAATACACGTTGGTTGTCTTGAATGATACCGACTGCTTCTTCTGCCGAGACTTTCTTCGGCATGTACTGTCCAATCCAGGTTTGGGACAAAATTGAAATCTCCTTCAACATTCCAATGCAAGTTGCTTTGCATCATACTATTCGACGCTTGCTCTACCTAGTCTAAAACGACCTATGATTTTTAGCCAATTGTCATGAGTGCCAAATTTCACAAACGCCCTCGCATTTGATATGGAGGGCGTTCATTAACTTCTCTAAAAATTACGTCGAATATGATTAAGAATCAATAATCGCGAGCACACCGAAACTTTACGAGATGAGGAGTAGCTTAATGAATGTTATACACAAAAAAGGAGCAATCTCCGGAAAAAGATTGCTCCTAAAAGCATAGAAGAGGGAAAAAATCACCGACCACGTAAACGTGGATCAAGTGCATCACTTAAACCATCACCCACAAAGTTAAAGCCAAGGGTGAGGACAACCAGAGCCACACTCGGCACAATAACCAAGTGTTGATTAGCAGTGAGACCACCATTTTGCTGGATTAAGCTAATCATATTGCCCCAACTCGGCACACCGGGTTGAACGCCAAGGCCGATAAAGCTGAGAAAAGCTTCCAAGAAAATAAAGCCGGGAATAGAGAGCGTAACAATCACAAGGAGTGGGCCAATCACGTTCGGCAATAAATGCACGAAGATGATACGACGGTCATTCGCACCGACCGCACGGGCGGCTTCCACAAATTCTTTTTCGCGGAAGGACAACACTTGCCCACGGGCCATCCGTGCAATGCCAAGCCAACTGAGGAGACCTATCGCCACAAAAAGAAACAGTAAACCACCCATATCACGATTGATATCCACAATTAGCCCGACAGCACCGCCTTGTCCCTCATATTCTTGCGCCAAACCCCGGAAGAAAACTTGCATCAAAATAATGAGTACAATACCCGGAATACCGAAAAGAAAGTCAACAAAACGCATCATTAAATTATCAATGCGGCCACCGTAATAGCCAGCGACGACACCATATAACGTGCCGAAGATCAAACTAACCGCCGCACCGAGGGTCGCCACCGCCATCGAAATTTGGGCACCGTAAACAGTTTGGGTCAATAAATCTTTACCGCTCCCATCACTACCCAGAACATAACACCATTGACGCTGGCTTAAATCGGGCACATCAACTGCACATTGTCCGGGGAAACGCGCACGTGTTTCAGCATCAACCACAGCACACCACGCCGCGCCCTGATCAATATTATCACGGGCACATTGGCCGGGGTCCGCAAAAGCATCAGTCCGGGCCCAACCTTGCGGATTCATGGTGTGGCGGGATTGATAACCACGTGAATGATCTAAAACGCCAAGTTGCGTCCACAGACTCGCGGTGATGGCTAATATAGTAAATGCGAGAACTGTGGCTAAACCTATCATAGCCGCCTTGTTATGGCGGAAAATACGCCATGAGTCTTTCAGCGGGCTATTGGCTCTGCCGATTTGAATTGGTTCTTCATCCGTAAGTTGAACCGGACGATTATCCTCTGTCATAAAAACACCATCCTTGATTGTTATTGCAACATCTATTCGGTTTACATCTGAGATGGGTGAATTGTTGCAACGCAAATGTACGCAAATGAACACAAAAAGATTTTTGATAATTTCTGCTGAGTTTTTCGAATAAAAAAATAAATGGTGTAATCCGTTAGTTTTGCGCCAAACCGCCTATGAAAATTTGGCAATAAACCGTTGGAATCCACCATCTATCTTTGAGACAAAAACCTATCTCAGTGTTTTAGTGCAACCTTCACTTTTAACAATAACGCCATTTTTGACGCAAAACGTACGCAAAACTACGCATTTTGAACTCAAAAACTCTGACTTGCGTTATATTTAAGAAGAAACTTAGTGTTTTGAAGAAATTTTTGCCAAAGGATGACCTTGTCTGTGACTGACCATGATGCCACTTACCAATTTCGTGCCAAGCTAGAATCGGCTCTCGATGATTATCATCCGGGCTGGGATATTCGGCGACGAGCGACTTGGCATCCTGAATATGATGAAATCTGGCAACAAAATCGCCGTTTTCAAGTTTGGGTAGATACGCTGAAGCGCTGGGTTCGTGGCGAGAATTTCCCGCGTGTAAAGAAATTTCAAGGTTTTCTGGAGAAAACGAATTTTCCTCCAGAACTACGCGAAGAATTATTGGCGCTTTATCATCGTGCACGCCAAGCCCGCCGTGCTGATAAAAATAATGAGACCCCGCCTCTACCTAAACAATCTGAAGCAACAAGTCAAGCCGACGCCGAAAAACTAACACCAGATGGTCCGGCGATTTTTGGGCAACGACCGCTGAGTCCGGCCCAATATTTTGTCGGACGGGAAGCCTTGCGCACAACCTTACAAAATTGGTTGGGACACGATGAAAGCCGCATTATTACGATTGTAGGGCGAAGTGGCATTGGGAAAACAGCCTTGGCTTGTCAGGTGCTCTATGATTTGGAAACACAGGCTGAACATCATGAAATTGATGCTTTTGTGTATCTATCAACGCCCCTAACCGATTTAAATATTGATGTACTTTTCAAGGCACTCCTCAATTTACATGACGAAGCAACGCAAGAACAACTACAAGACATCTGGACCTCGAACCTGACGTATACTGAGAAAATCACACAATGGGTAGCCAGTTTAGAACCCTATACGCTCTATATATTGCTCGATAACGTGGAAGATATTTTGCATGATGATGGGCGTTTTAAAGAAAACCTCTTGAGTGAGTTTATTACCAAAGCGGTTGGTACAACGGATGTGCTTTACATCCTGATGACGTCGCAAATCGAACCCTATTTGCCAAGCAGTTTGCGGCATTTACATCAAATTTTGTTGATTGAAGAAGGCTTGCCGCAGGCGGATGGTATCCAATTATTACGAGATTTAGACCCTAATGGACATTGTGGCTTGCGCGATGCGCCACCTGAAATTTTAGCGGCGGCAGTGGCACGCGTCCACGGTATTCCGCGTGCCTTGCAGATTTTTGTCGGAATTCTGGAAGATGATCCTTTGGCTCGCCTCGAGGATATTCTGAGCGAATTTACACAATTTGAAGACGTGCATCAAATTGTGACACATACCCTTACCCGCCTCGACGATGATACACGGTGGATACTCCGCGGCTTGGCCGTCATGCAACAGGCGGCATCTATTGAAGTTTTGCGATTTCTGCTAGAGCCTTTTGCGCCCGATATGCAGTTACAAGATGAACTTAAACGATTACTGCGGATGCACTTCATTAAGATTGATCGCGCGAATGGGTTAATCACCTTACACCCTATTGAAGCGGATGTGGTTTATCAAGATTTGCGGCAACAAGGTCTGCATATTCAACTTGAATTACGAGCCGCCGAATATTATGCACAGTTCAAATTTCGTGAACGGTATACCTTGGAAGATTTCTTGCCACATTTACTGGCTTTTGAACATTATGTGCGCGCAGATGCTCATCAACAAGCCTATGAACTCATTCGGGAAGATGGTTTTGCAACTCTCTTGAAGTTGGGTTATAGCCGACGTGTGATTGAAATGCGCGAGCAGTTAAGTGGACATTTAGCCACGGCTCATGATGAGCTGGTTAATGATTATGGTCATGCACTCGCTCTCCAAAAAAGAGGGGGCACTGTTATGCCTATGCATATGTACAAAGGCATATTAAATCGGACCTACCGTCTAACACCTATTTATGAAAAATTATGTTTAATCCGTATCGGGGAAATCTGGCAAAAAAGTTCTAGCTACAATACGAACGATTATCTAAAGGCACTTGCTATAAAGGTTGAACCAGCTACACCTGAGTCTATCGCCGCCGATCATCAAGCTCATTTGGGGTTAAGTCGTATTTATCTCCTACAAGGTGAACATGAACAAGCACTCGCTCATACACAAACGGCCCTAGATTTGGCTGAAGATGCAGATAATCCTGTTTTAATGGGAAATTCATTCGAACTTTTGGCAGATATCTATCGAAATTTAGTGCAACACGGGCACGCGCTGGCTCATAATGAAGAGGCCCTACAAATTGCTGTAAAAACGAATAATCCAGAAGCCCAGACTTATCGCTTGCGTCAGCATAGCTATTTGGTACATGATACGGGTCAATTCAATCTCGCACTTCAGGACTTGAATGCGGCGATGAAAATTGCTGTTGATAATAATCTGTTTTATGAACAGATCTATTGCCTGTTAGCATTGAGCGAGGTATTGCTTTATCAAGGCGATTATCAATGGGGGATAAATTGTGCCAGATCAGCGTTGGAGATGGCGGAACAAGTCACAAACGAACAATTTATTGCCAATTGTCAAGTTCATCTCAGTCATGCCCTGATTCTATTAGATGATGTTGAACGAGCGCGCAGTTATCTGGAACAAATTGAAGAACCACAATTGGCAATCCTCAGTCATTATTTGCAAATCAGTTTTTATTTAGGGGATAAAACGGCAACTCAAAAAGCGGCGCAAAAATTATTGGAAACACTTTCACCCTTGCAGGGCTATCAAGCGCTTGTAGGTTATGGCTTATCGTTTATTGAACAAAACGCCGATCAAGCTCATGCGGCTCTCAACCAGGCCTTGGTTGCAATTGATGATTTGTTGGCACGGGTGCCGAATTTGTGGGAAGCCCATTATGCCAAAGGTTTAGCATGGGCGGGTTTAGCCATGCTCACCAGTCATAATACGCAAGTCACAGCCCTCACACATGCCCAGGATGCCTATCAAATTGCGATCCAAGCCTGTCAGGCTGAAGGCGTGGTGACATGGGCGCGCTATCAGTTGGATAGTTTGCGAATCTATGACGTCACGGAAAGCTTAGAACCCTTGCGCCGTATGTTGACCATTGATGAGTAGAATAGAATCCTGTTAATCAGATAATACAGAATTAGCAGGGGCCTTCGGTCTAATGAAACCCTTCATCCAGTGGATGGGTCATGGTTTGGGTAACAAAAAAGTGGACGAAAATTCGTCCACTTTTAACAAATTCTAATTAGATGTAACTTTTTAGCCTTCACTGCTTTCATCTGTAGCGGCTTCATCAGCTGGGGGGGCTGGTTCTGGCACGGTGATTTCTACAGAAGCATCCAAATCGCTGAAGACAACAGATGAAGTTGTTGATTGAACAATGCTCAATGCATCTTCAGTTACAATACCTTCTTCAAGCGCAACGTCAATATTGAGGAGTGTATCAACGCGGGCAAGGACTAAGTCTTCAGCGTTAACATAGTACAAAACCTCAAGTGTTGAACTAGACAACAAGGTTTGGATGAATAAAGCATCAACTTGATCATCTGCCAAGGATGCATTGATGTCGTCGGTTAGCGCCAAAGCCGCATCTAAAGTGACCTTGATAACACGATTTTCACCATCAACACCCAGTTCTTCAATTGCCAAGACCGTACCTTCGCTCAAGTCATAGCTGGGGGCATTGTTAGCGCTGAGCTCAACTAGACCATTGACGTCCACCGCTTCTAAACCAGTCAAATTACCGGCTTCGGCCAAATTTACCCAATCTGCTGGATAAGTACCTTCAAGGGCTTCAGAAACACGCGGGAAACGCACATAGATTGCACCATCAATCGTTACCATCTCAATATTGACGGTCGTTACTTGTGGTTCAAGCGCATTGTTCAAATAGAGTTCATTCCGTTGACTTACCGCTACGGTACTATTTACAACACTATCTGAAACAACAGCAACATCGCCTTCATAGGAACGATCGACTTCGGTTTCTAAAACGATGGCCTGCACACCCACCCCGTTCGTCAAGGTTTGCGAGGTAGTTTGTTCACCCACAAAATGATAGGCTGTGCGACTTTGCAAATCTGCTTGAGCGGTGCTCACAACATCTAGCAGTGCTTTTTCATCGTCGGAAAATCCATCTTGTGCCTGAGCTGGTAAAATCGCGCTAAACAATGCGATGGTTAATAAGGCAATAAACCATTTTCGCAAAAGCATGTAGTTTCTCCCAAAAATTAATGTCAAGAATCTTATCAGTGAGGCCGATTATACCTATAGGAACTGGTTACCGACTAGGGTTAGGTTCTCACGGCAAATAACTCTTGATGAAATATAGAATACAGTCGACTATTTTAATCTCATTCAGGTGAGAAAACGATGTTTTCCCGCACCGTTATCCGGTTGTTTTAACAATGAATTTTTTAGTGCAACACATCACACCCCAACAATTTTTATGTCGACGGAATAATCTTTTACGGGGATGCATAGGCTCATCCGGCGAGTTATCTCAATTGGCGTAGCCAAACGATTATGCCTGTTTTGACCAAAATTTGCGTTATTTTATCATTGTTAAATAAGGGGCAAGTTCAAAAACTAGCCTTAACCAAACCCTTCGAACGAATGTATTTTTAGTAAATAGCCTCACAAAAAATACTGCAAAGTCGGGACTCTGGTTCACCTATCACGTTTGAACTTTCTAACAAAAATAAGTTTATTAGCCCTGGTAGACTTAGTTAAATTAGCTTGGAGCGCTCCGACAGATTAAATAAACAGGTTCTGGACAAATGTTCTAAAAGTTAATTTAGTATTGATTATATGAACAAAAATTAAAAAAGTAAAAATGTTTAGAATTAGTTAATCCCTAAACTAACTTATAGCAACGTATGGCAAGCTATGGTAGACTAGTTACAATATAGCAATAATATTGTTCATAGCGGGAGCCTGCACTAATATGGGCGAAAATAATAAACCAATTCGGATTGTTTGTGTCGAAGATGAACCAGAAATGATTGATCTGGTTAAGTTAATCTTGTCACGCCAAATGGATCCCGCCACGGGTAAACCACGATATGAAATTCATGGTGCGCCTAATGGCCGTGCTGGTCTGGACCTCATCCAACAAGTTTTACCAGACTTGGTTTTGCTTGATTTGATGATGCCTGAAATGGACGGCTGGGAAGTCTATCAACAAATGCGTAGCAGTGAAGCGACACGCAGTATTCCCGTGATTATCATTACCGCCAAAGCGCAAAGTATTGACCGCGTGTTGGGTCTCCATATTGCGAAGGTCAATGATTACGTCACGAAGCCATTTGGCCCCAAGGAATTGATTGCCAGTGTAGAAAGTGTGCTGGAACAAACCGGGAAACTGGTCTCCAATTAACTCTATTCAGCGCATTTTCAATAGCATGCTAATATCAACGGCAGACGGTGGTCTGTCGTTTTTGTTTTCTCGACGATACCCCATCGATTGGCTATACTTAACCTAACGCAAGTTTTGCTTAAATAAGTCATCAGCTTAGTTTAGATTGCTCAAAATTTGCGTATATTGAGCTGTTAGGAATTTAATTTCTGTTTTACAAAGGACAAAAAATGCCAGTTAAGAATAAGTCTGAATGGATTTGGTTTTCGGGTGAATGGATGCCGTGGGATGCGGCAAATATTCATGTGAGCGTGCATGCTTTACATTATGGAACCAGTGTTTTTGAAGGGATACGCGCCTATTCAACACCGGATGGTCCGGCCATATTCCGCTTAGACGACCATATGAAGCGCTTTTTATTCAGTTGTAAAGTCATGCGCATGACCGATACATTATCCTTTTCCCAGGCCACGCTGGAAGCCGCCTGTGTCGAACTGGTTGCCAAAAATAAGCATGAATCCTGTTATATTCGCCCGCTTGCATTTCGGGATAGTGATGCGTTGGGCTTGAACGCCGAAGGTCAAAAAGTTGAAGTAGTGATCTTCTCGGTTGAGTGGGGCCGCTATCTGGGTGAAGAAGGCATCGAACAGGGTGTGGACGTCGCAGTGACGTCATGGCGACGTGTTGCTTCTAGCCCGATGGCAAAAGTTGGCGGTCAATATGTCAATAACCAGCAAGTTTCAATGGAAGCGCGTCGACATGGTTATAGTGAGGGGATCGCCCTTACACCGAATGGTGATTTAAGTGAAGGGGCCGGCGAAAATCTCTTCTTGGTATTCGGCGATAAAATTTACACGCCACCCGCCGCTTCTGGTAATCTGCAAGGCATTACGCGGGCGAGCGTGATTACACTTGCAGAAGATTTGGGCTATGAACTCCGAGAAGAAGCCATGAACCGCGATCACTTATACATGGCCGATGAAATCTTTATGACCGGAACCGCCGCCGAAATAACACCGATTCGCAGTGTTGATGGTTTAATGGTCGGCCATGGTTCACGTGGTCCGATTACCAAAGCCATTCAGGATGAATTTTTCGGCATTGTGAATGGTCAAAAAGAAGATCGTTTTAACTGGTTAACTCCAGTCATCACTGAGTAAATCACATGGAAGAAAAATGTATCTTCTGCCAGATTATTGCCGGTAATTTAGACGGAAGTTTGGTTTATGAATGCGACGAGGTTGTCGCCTTCATGGATATCAATCAGCCCAATCATTATAAAGTGTTGGTGGTACCGCGTCGGCATGCCACCATGATTTATGATTTAGATGAGGTACAGGCTGGTCAGATTATGCAGGTTGCCACGAAAATTGCGCGGGCGATTCGGGCTGTGACCAATTGTGATGGATTGAATGTTTTTCAAGCCAATGGCGCAATTGCCGGGCAAGAGGTTTTTCATTATCACATGCATCTTCTGCCACGCTATAACGACGATGGGCATAGTTGGCGTAAACAAAATCACGAGTCTCGTGAAGTTCTGGATAAACTAGCCGCTGATTTACGTGCTCAACTCGCCACAATGGAATAATACGATCTAAAAAAGGCCGTACTATGTCAAACGATGATGATGGTCGAAAGTGGCAAGAACTGCATGACTATTTGCAGATGCTTCAGCAAATGACGCCACTTAAGGTACTTGAGACTTTAACCTTCGATTTTAGAAGTAATTTAACAACGATTAAGGGGTTTGCGAAGTTAAGTCTCGATGCCGATGAAAATCATGAATATATTGAAGATATCATGATCGCTGTACAAAATATGGTGGATCAGCTTGAGGTTGTCCACCTATATATTGAAGAAATTAAGTCAGATCTCAATTCTGAATAATGCTAAGCTTAACTAAAACTTTGAGATGCAGTGTATTCAGCTAACCAAAAGCTGTTGGCTGAATCTATTTCTTAATTTTGACAAAAGGTTGCTATGTCTGAACATAAATCTGTTGAAAATACACCCCAGCCTAATACACGTGCTTCGCTAGCCGATGACCTGCGCAAGATTGGTCTAATGGCTGGCGATGTAGTCATTGTGCATAGTGCTTTAAGTAAATTGGGTTGGACCGTGGGTGGAGCAGAAGCCGTTGTATTGGCCCTAATGGATGTTGTAACACCGGACGGCACATTGGTCTTGCCTACCCATAGCGCGAATAATACAGATCCCTCTCAATGGGAAAACCCGCCTGTGCCGGAGAGTTGGTGGCCAATTATCTATGAACATATGACACCGTTTGATCCGCAAACCACACCTACGCGTCAGATGGGTGCGATTGTGGATTGTTTCCGTAGTTTTCCGGGTGTAATTCGGAGTTATCATCCGGCGATGTCTTTTGCGGCATGGGGCAAACATGCTGAGTTTGTCACCGCAAATCATGAATTATCAGAAGATATTGGGGATAAATCACCTATTGGTCGGGTTTATGAACTAGATGGCAAAATTTTACTATTGGGTGTACCCCATAGCAACAATACGTCGTTGCATTTGGCTGAGTTTCGGAGCGACTATCCGGGCAAAAAATGGGTGACCCAAGGTGGGGCTATCATGCGGGATGGCCAACGCGAATGGGTACGCTACGATGTCATTGAAATTGATTCCGATGATTTTGTGGAAGTCGGAACTGATTTTGAAACAAGCATTGGCTATACACCTGTTAAAGTTGGGCAAGGTGAAACGCGTTTGATGTCACAACGTGCAATTGTTGATTTTGCCGTACAATGGTTTAAAGAGCATCGTCAAGAAAACTAAATGTTTAAGGAGTAACCCCCATGGCTGAACGTTTAGAAACCCCCGGCGTGACTGGTTATTTTGATGAAGATGACAATATTTTAAAAGTGACATATCGTGGCGCATTGACCAGCGATGTTACGAATAGTGTCTATCGCTGGCTTGGTCGTCTTATCACGGAATCTGATGGTGATATCAGTGAAGCTCAGGGATCGATTTATGATTTTCGGGAAATCAATTATATCGATATCGCCAACCTGCTAGCCGCCCAACAAAATAGCACCCATCTCAATGTCAAATTTGATATGCGCAATCATCCTGTAGCGCTGGTAGTCGCCACGGCTGAACAACGTGAGTTTGTCACCATGTCAATGCATGTGACACCGGAAGAAACCCGCAAGAAAATTGTGGATACAATTGATGAAGGAGTTCAGTTTATTGAAGCATTTCATCAAACGAATAAGGCCGAGGAATAACGATGCCCGCTGGTTATTCAGGCACACCGCTGATTAAAAAATTGGGGATAAAGCCTGCGCAACGCATGGTGATACTCAATGCGCCCGAAAATTATTTGGTGGAATTGGGTGATTTGCCGCCCGATACGCAGATTAATTCTCAATTGGGTGCAAATCTCGATATGATTCATTACTTTGCAAAATCTGAAGCTGATTTGATGCGTGATTTTCCCGATTTGAAAGCCGCTCTCGCTCTAGATGGTATGCTGTGGATATCGTGGATCAAGAAGTCTGCCAAAATTCCAACTGATTTGGACGGGAATATCGTCCGCGAAATTGGTTTAGATCAAGGTTTGGTGGATGTGAAAGTTTGCGCTATTAACGACATTTGGTCAGGCCTGAAATTTGTTTATCGGAAAGAAGACCGCTCATGACAGATCCTCCATTTATGCCCAATAGTGAGTTAGAACC
>JBNLCD010000094.1:0-13008 GCA_050303635.1 Anaerolineae bacterium | reverse complement strand
ACCCACACATTTAACGCCATGACAGGTTTACATCATCGCGAACCGGGCGTGGTGGGGGCTGTCATGAACACACCCGACATTAGCGCTGAACTCATTGCGGACAATATTCACGTGCATCCCATCGCGATGAATATTCTATGGCAAATGAAGAAGCCGGATAAGTTGGTTTTGATTAGCGATGCGATTCGCGCCGCCGGGTTTAGAGATGGCACCTATCAACTTGATCAAACTCGTCCTATTGAAGTGAATACAGGTTCCGTGCGGCTGAGTGATGGCACACTGGCAGGCAGTATTTTGACAATGGATGTGGCGTTGCGGAATTTGCAAAAAGCGACAAGCGAGCCACTCGAAAATCTATGGCAAACAGCGAGCTTAAATCCGGCACGGGTGATTGGGATTGATAAGCAAAAAGGTAGTTTAGAAGTCGGTAAAGATGCCGATTTTATTCTTGTTAACGACAAAATTCAGGTGCAACTAACGGTGGCTAATGGCCAAATAGTTTATCGGAGAACAGACTAATGTTATTTATTGAAAAAGAAATTGCCGAACAACCGCAGATTATCCAGCGGATTTTGACTGAAGAAAAAGAAACTGTCGAGCAAGTAGCACGGGCCATTGAGGAATTTAATCCAGCCTTTGTGATGATTGCGGCGCGGGGAACATCCGATAATGCCGCGCGTTATGCGCAATATGTATTGGGCATTCAATGTGGTTTGCCGGTTGCGTTGGCGACGCCATCTGTCCATACATTATATGGCGCTTCACCGAATTTAAATCGAGCGCTCGTGATTGGTATTTCGCAATCCGGCAGTTCCCATGATGTGCGCCAAGTGCTTGAAGATGCGAATCAACAAGGGGCATTGACGGTTAGCATCACCAATAATCCAGATTCGCCGCTCGCTCAAACAAGCCGTTATCATCTCAATCTAGGCTGTGGCGAAGAAGTCAGCGTTGCCGCGACCAAAACTTACACGGCAGAATTAACGATGATTGCATTGTTGGCGAATACACTCAACCACAAAAATGGTCTGAACCAATTATCAAATTGGGTAGCCGAAACACTCGCCCTTTCAGATAATATTCCAAATTGGGTCCAACGCTATCGCTATATTGATCGTATTGCAACACTAGGTCGCGGCTACAATTACAGTACAGCTTTTGAAGTCAGCCTGAAAATCAAAGAACTCTGTTATATCACCGGTGAAGAATACAGCGAAGCAGATTTCCGGCATGGGCCTATTGCGGTGATTAAGCCCGGTTTCCCCGTGATTACAGTCGCACCGCAAGGGCAACCATTATCCTTGATGGTGGATTTATTAGGTAAACTTCAAGAGAAGCAGGCTGAATGTTTGGTGATTAGCAATGATGAAGATGCGTTGGCGATGGCCCAATATCCTATGCCTATTCCGACAGGTATTCCCGAATGGTTATCCCCAATTTGTGCGGTGATTCCGGGGCAAATTTTCGCCATGAATCTGGCTTTAACAAAAGGTCACGCCGTTGATAAGCCGGAAGGTTTACAGAAAGTGACGATTACTAAATAATTTACTATTCAAACATCTTGAGTTTCGTCTATATTGCGAAACTCAGGATGTTTTTAGGGTTGAATATGTAAAATAGTGAGTTCACTTTCAAGATTTACTGCGAGTTCGTCTCCGCTGAGTTCGTCTGGCTCATGGTTAAGTTGATACACTGTGATTGTTAGCTCGTCAGGAGCACTAATTGTAAGTGTATCGTCTGGCTCCTCATTGGATGCAAAAAGAAAGAAGCCATCTGCATCATCTTGATAAAACGCTATATAGGTTGTTTCTGGTGCATCTATTTCAAATGGTAGAGATGATGATAGTTCATCCAAATCCCTATCCCATTCGTTCGTCCATACCAGTGGTTCAGCGCGCGCTTGCCAGTGTTCATCACGACTACCATTATCGTCACCCAACAAAACTATCTGCTGTGTATTAAGCCAATCGTATTCCGCGCTTGAGATTGAAATGATGTTGGGTAAAACCACCGTGTCGAACGGTGCAAGTTTCTCAGCCTTGAGGTCTTCAAGGACAAGAACAGTGAAGGGCAAATGCGCCATCGTCAAATCACGATATGCTTCATCAAATGTGTCAAAATATTCACCTTCTTCATAATCCCAATCTTTATTTCGGACGGAATAGATGAGTGCTATATTTCCCTGATAGATTTGGCGTCGCATTAAAATATCGGTTTGGATGGTTTCCATGAATTCAAAGGTGTTGAGTGGGTACGGCGCATCGGCTGTGATGTAAACAGTGTTAGAGAAACTCAATGCATTAGCAAAATCATGAAGTGCGTCTTCTTCGGTTTCTGACCATCGCAAATAAATCAACGGATGATCTGATGCAAAATCGCGCGCGGTGTGCATCATTCGAAAAGCGGCGAGCCAGTCGCCTTCTGGTTCAATTTCAGGCGAAAAACCCAACGGGGCGTGGGCCGTGATAGCGGTTTCATTTCCCAAGAGGGTTGCGTCCGGTGTATCATTTGTTGAGGATTCCCAAAAAGGAACCATATTGGCTTGCCATGCTGTTTGCGCCAAGGTGTCGAGATAACGATAGATAATCGTATGTCGCCACATTAACCACGTACGCCAAGCTGGATCTGACCAATCGGGTTCATCTGGAATTGTATAGCCTGTTTCAGTTTCAAATTGAGTGCTTAAGCGGGCATCTGTTGATCCCCAGATTAGATTTTCATCATCAAGTTGAAGACCGGGCATAAAGGTCGCATCAATATAAACGCCGTCTACGCCGATTTCACCAAACGCCAGCAACCGTGCTTTAAATAAATCCAAATATGATGAAGCTGGACTAAGCCAAGCATCTTCCATATCTGGCGTTACCCAATCGGCATCAACGCACGTGAAAACAATTGGATTTCCATCCAGATCATATTGCAACCAATCGGGATGTGTCCGCGCGAGTGTATCTCCTGGTAATGCTTCGCAGGTCTCTGCATCAACCGCGTCATGGGTCATTACCTCTAATCCGTTTACATAGACAATGATATGCAGATCTCGATCATGCGCATGTTGAACGAGTTCGGTGAGTTGATCCAAAATGTTGGCAAACCCTGCATCATCGACAAAGGTGCCATACATATGCTCTTCTTCAATATAAACAATAACTGCATTAGCATTGGCCTCAACAGCCGTATCTAATCGCTCGTCGATTTCATCCGAAGTCGTATCAGGATAAAGAATATCGAATGCCCATAGTCGCATATTATATGACCAGTCGGGAAACTGAGATGATGGAGATTGAGGGTGGACTGATACAACGGAAGAACCTAACAGAAAAACACCTACAAACACAACGATCATTGCACGTTTTTGCATCAAACTATCTCCACAAAATAAAATTTGGGATGACTGTTATGTCCATTATACTCCAGCCAGCACAAAGATTCTCAAAGTGGGAACTGATTTGAGACAGCTATTTTCCAGTACATCGTATATAGCTTCACAAAGGTTTTTCCACCAAGTGCCTGTAGATATGGGTAATTTGTCAATTAATGTATTTGGCGAGATACATGTTTAATCGAGACTGTCACCGTTTCCAGTAAGTTCTAGCTCAATTTCTGTGTTTGACACATCTTCAACACTATCAACTACATTATTGTTATTGATTTCAACCAATCCTTCGTCGACATTGAGATTGGCTTCAATGACGGCATCTTCTTGGTCAGTTCCATCTACATCAAGCAAAGCTATGTCACCACTACTCTCCTAACTACTTGTTCTAAAACCACAAGTTCCTAGGGAGAGAAAAAAGATGGGTAGTCCTTTTAGATTTGAACTACCCATTCATAATTTAACGATGATTTTCAAATTCAGCGAGGGTTTCAGCGAGATACAATAATCGTTCATCCACTGCTTCATGGACTTCTTCAGCAGTTTTGCCTGTCAATAAGGCAATACCTTCATCAATCGTTTCAATGCCATAGATATGGAATTGGCCATCTTCAATTGCTTGGACGACTTCAGGACTCAGCATGAGGTTGCGCACATTCGATTTGGGAATGATTGCACCCTGTGTGCCTGTTAAGCCACGTTTTTGGCAAATCTTGAAGAAACCTTCTACCTTTTGGGTTACCCCACCGATGGGTTGTACCTTGCCTAATTGATTGACACTGCCTGTTACCGCCAAATCTTGACGGATGGGGAACTCAGCCAAGGCTGAAAGTAAAGCATAGAGTTCGGTACTAGACGCGGAGTCGCCTTCGACCCCACCATAACTTTGCTCAAAGGTCAGGGTAGCTGACAAGGTGAGGGGATAATCTTTGGCATAACGCCCGCCTAAATAGCCCTGTAAAATCAAGACACCTTTGTCGTGAATGGGACCTGTCATCCGGCTTTCACGATCAATTTGCAAGACTTCTTTCCGACCCATGCAGACACGGGCTGTAACTCGGCTGGGTAACCCAAAGCGATGATCGCCTTGATCAATCACGACAAGGCCATTGATCTGGCCGATTTCTTCGCCCGTGGTGTCAATGAACATTGTACCTTCATAAATCTGTTCTTGATTGAGTTCTTCAAGTTGATCATTCCGGTACGTATTGGCTTCGATGGCAGTTTCAACATCAATGCGACGGACTACTTTTTGGCCCGCTTGTTTGGCGTGAAAAACGCTCTCATAGACCAATGAAGATAATGCCCCAAAGCGGGTTGAGAGTTTATGTTGGTCAGAAATGAGCCAACTGCCATAATCCACCACGCGGTTAACTGCACCGGGTTCAAAATGGAGTAGATTCTCGCTGTGGCACATGGTCGCAATAAACTGAGCATAAGCATCTTCGTTTTCAGCATTACGCTCCATTGAGTTTACAAAATCGGCTTTGACTTGAAAGAGCTCACGGAACCGATCATCATTTTCATAAAGGGCGTAATAAAGCCTAGCATCGCCAACTAATACCACTTTCAAATTAAGCGGAATAGCTTCAGGCTGAAGTTGCTGGGTGGTATTCACCGTGGCTTGCCGCATGTCTGGGTCTTCAATCAGAATTTCCTGACGGAAGAGTGTGCGTTTTAAAGCTTCCCACGCAAAGGGATGTTGCAAAATATCCATTGCCCGAATAATCAAGAAGCCGCCATTCGCTTGATGCAAGGCTCCCGGCTTAATCAGCGTAAAATCGGTTGATAACACACCGAAACGTACAATATGCTCAATACGTCCTACCAGATTTTGATAAGTGGGTAAGTCTAACCAAACGACAGGTGGACCTGTATCAGGTTTATTTTCGACAATTAGATTAACCGCATAACGTTTATTCTTGTCATGGGGTGGCGATGGGGGCATTAAAGGATTGACTGGTTCATCATCATCCTCGTCTTCGCCCTCATCATTAAACATCGTCAAATTATTCATAATGTCAGCCCGAACATTTTGAAAATAGGTGATTACATCGCCACTCAAATCATAGTTTTGCAAAACTTCACCCAGATGCGCGCCAACAACTTGTTGCGCCGCTTCTTTGCTAAATTGCTCAACAGCTTGTTGGGCTTGGTTTTGAATATCACGTGATTGCCTAAAGGCATCTTCAAGGGCTTCGGTGAGTTCGGCACGATGTTTGGAAATTTCACTCTTCTGATCAGGAGTCAGACTTTCAAACATATCTGGCGTGAGCGGTTTGCCATCTTTTATCGGCAAAATCATCAACGCCCCTTGAGGAGTTGGTTGTAAGCTGAAGGATTTATCACGAGCCATTTTTTCGATGGGCCTTAAGACAGCTTCATTCTGTTCTTCATATTTAGCCAAAATTTGACTACGGCCCTGAATATAGGTTTCACTTTCAAACAAGGTACTTAGCTCAGTCTGAAGTGTATTAATCAGATTTTCCATATCTTGTTTAAGATGGGCACCTTGTCCAGCCGGCAACCGTAACGCATGGGGACGATGGGGCTGTTCAAAATTATAAACATAGCACCAATCACCGGGGGTTGGACCATCGTCAGTCTGCTCGTCAATAAAGTGTTTGACGGCAGTTAAGCGACCTGTTCCATCTGGACCAAGGACAAATAAATTAAAAGTGGGAACATCGATATCAATCCCAAATTGAATGGCGGTTACACCACGTTCCTGACCGAAAATTGTCTGTTTGGGTGTGATTTCTGAGGTGTCTTTAAATGAAAATTGATCGGCCTCACAACTACGATAAACTTCACTAGCCTTTAACCGGAGAGGATGATCAGTCATGGGGGTTAATTTCTCCTGTATAGCGACCAATAAACTTATTACTAGGATACTCCATTTAGCCTATTAGGGCTGTTTTCTCTGTTGGATTTCTAATATAGATAATATATAGAAAAACCCGATGGGCATGACCACATCGGGTTTCTGTTATTTCGTACTATTTATAGCGAAACGGCAAATTTATTCGAGATCAAGTTCGCGAATAGCGGCTTCGATTTCGGCATCATTACCATGCCCGAGTTCGATCCATTCAACTGCAAGACGATGACCGATTTCGTCATCTTCCATTTGGGTAACTTTACCAGCATACAATGTGCCCGCACTCAAATCACCAGCTTCGTCAGCCACAAATTTGAAGAGCATAACGTTGGAACCATCATCACCGAAGTAAACGGTCTTCTCATCACTGGCAACAATCGCATTTTCATTACTGCGGCGGCCCATCGCATAATGCTTAACAATGCTGGTTCCGTCCATATCTGGAGCAACTTCCATTACCCAACCGTAGTCATAAGGATTGGCTTGCTTGCCGAGGTAGTCACTCATAGCGACAACACCGGGGAAGGTGAGATCAGAGGCATCCGAATCGCCCTCTTCACCAATTATGCCTGTATTCCAAGGGGTAAGTGAAGCACCGCATGTAAACCATGTACCATTAAGATGGGAGACATCTAGCACATCGCCTTCGTCAATATTCCAAGTGCCATCTTCGTTACGGGTTACGGCTAATTGAGAAATGCTACCGGGGAAGCATTCAAAGTTGGTCAACAAATAACCACTACCTTCGCCCGTCGGGATGAAGTTGTTACCATCTGGATTATTGCAATAAACAGTAACGCTACCATCATATTCTTTAACTTCTTGTACAGTGCCATCTGCACGAATCACTTGACCAAAAATATCGCCATCGGCACTATTCGGTACCGGTTCACCAACTTGGCCTAAGATTTGGTATTCGCCACTGGCGATAACAGCTACACTCTGATCACTAAAATCTTCAGGTACAGCAACGCTTTCAAAATCATCTTCGTTCGCATTAAAACCAACAACCACGCCAATGGTAGCGGCATTAAACGGTTCAGGATTGGCGCTGGATGGATGTTGAACATTCATGAATAAGGTGCCATCGGGCGTAATACGCAAGCCAGTTACTTCAGCACCCAATGGTACAGTCGCAAAACGCTTCAATGAACCATCGGCGGGATCATATACCCAGAGTGCATTATTGACATGATAGCCACTATCTTCACCAATCCAGAGACGGCCACGTCCATCGACACCTAAATTGTCAGGGTTAGCAATATTATTGATATCGCAAGCATTTTCTTCAGCGCTTTCATCAAATGGGCCACCGACGACGAGCGGGTAGAATTCGCCAGCATTCATATCTTCATCTAAATTCGCCGCATACACGATGCCACAATTATTCTCTGTAAGTTGGATATCGCCTTCTTCATCCGCCATACTCTTATTGATTTCGCTCATGGACATATAAAGAATATTATTATTCCAATCCATTGCGACATATTCCATTTTGCGGAATTCGGCAGTTGCACCTTGTTCGGCACCGTAGGCACGGCTTTCTAAAAATGCCGCATAGGGATGATCTAATTCTATTTTATTACCTTCGCCACCATCTTGAGCTTGGGTGGTATTACTTATAGGCAGGCTGGTGACGGCTAGTGTGCTTAATAAAATCACGGCTATTAGTAAATAGCGAAATCTCATTGTAGAGCTCCTCACTTTTGGTTATAAAAAGTAATTCATTGTTTAAAAATCTTCCTCTAGTATATAGTACTCAGCGAATTTTCGATATTAGTTTAATGCAAATAATAAAAATAGAAGACTGTTTGCCCTTAAGAAAATATGGTTACCTTCCACTATTCGAGGTATAAATAAAGTAACTGCTTTTTACTAAGTATTTTGACAATTGAAGTGAAGCGCGAGGAATTTTCATATGAAACGTCATTTTGTGATTCGTTGGTTCCGAGGGAGTATGGTTTCACTTTTACTGCTTAGTTTATTTTTGCCTCTTTTACCTATTGGTGCTCAAGCTGATGCACCTCCTGTTTTAATTCTACCGATTGATGGTGCCCAATTCCTGCCAGGGGCCTATTTTGATTTTCGGGTTGAAGTTCATGCAGACGTCTTGCCCGATAACTTTACTGTGACAATTAATGGTGAAGATGCTAGCGCGTTCCTCACTGCCGAACCCACTGCTGAAAGTTGGGATTTGGGCGATGAGGAAAATCCACAGCCTGTTCAATCATGGATTTGGCGGAATATGCTGGCCCCAGCGCCGGGATCTTATACCGTTGAAGTTGTTGCAGGCAGTGCCACGCATAGTGCGACTTGGACAGTCCGTGATCCTATAGCTGGCGAAGCGCGGAATGTTATTCTATTTATAGCTGATGGCGGTAATTTACCTTTCTTCACAGCGACACGTTTGGTTTCACGTGGCCAAACGAACGGTTATTTTAATGACCGCCTGTCGTGGGAAAAATTTGAAGAAATTGGTCATCTTTCCACCTCTGGTATTGATTCAATCATTACCGATAGCGCCAATAGTGCAAGTTCCTATAACACAGGTCATAAAACAGCGACAAATGCGACAGGAGTTTATCCTGATACCTCACCCGACACGCTCGATGATCCGAGGATGGAAACTTTTGCTGAATTAGTTAAACGCACCCGTGGAATGAGTGTGGGTATCGTGACGACTGCCGATATGAGCGATGCCACACCTGCGGCGGTTTTTGGTCATGGTCGTGATCGTAGCGCGACGAATCGGTCGGCGTATGCGGCCATGCCGTTAGATGCCGAATGGATGCCGGAAGTTATTATGGGTGGCGGGGCAAGGTATTTGTTACCCAATACCGCTGATGGCTCACGACGAGTGGATGAACGCGATGTTTTCACCGAATATGAAGATGCGGGCTATACCATCGTCACAACATCCACTGAGTTGGGCGCTGTTGTAGAAAATCCCCCCGAACATTTGCTAGGAATTTTCCATGTTAGTGATATGAATGTCTGGCTAGATCGTAATATTTACACGGATAACGTCACTGCTTTTCCTGATCAACCCGGTCTCGTCGATATGACTTTAGTAGCACTAAATATCTTAAACACCAATCCAAATGGGTTTTATCTTGAAGTTGAAGCGGCCAGTACCGATAAAGCGCTTCATCCCCTTGATTTTGATCGGGCGGTGGCTGATGCCATCGAATTTGATCGAGCCATTGCCGCCGCCGCTGAATGGGCGGCTGAAAATGCACCGGATACTTTAATCATTGTGACTGCCGACCATGCGCATGGCTTTGATGTTTATGGTATTGTCGATGTCGAAGCATTTAATGCCGCGGAAGATGATGCCGGACGCCGTAATGCGATCGGCATTTATAACTATGCGGGTTTTCCCGATTATGCTGATGAAGATGGCGACTATTTCCCAGATTCATGGACGATTAACCATGCTTTGGCATGGGGCACCAATAATACAACTGCTTTCACAGAAGATTTCCAAGTCAGCACCGTGCCACGCGTCCCCTCTGTTCTAGTTGACGAAGTTGATGATGATGGTAATGTCATCTCCTCGACGGCTGTTGATAATCCCGATGATGATCCAAACGGACTAACCTATCCGGGCAATCTCCCAATGGGTACAACCAATGGGGTACATACCTTGCAAGATGTACCTGTTTATGCCAACGGTCCCGGTTCAGCATATTTTGGTCGTTCACTTGAAAATATTGAAGTGTTCTTTGGGATGGCGGCGGCGATTGGTCTCGACCCATCGGCTGATGATGGTATGTCGACCGCCTACATCGAATCTGATGTACCTCAACAAACCGAAAAATCGGCAAACGACACAGCTTTAGCAGGTACCAATCTCAACTGGATCACGTTGTTATTGGTTGCTTTGGCCTTCGGTTTTGGTTATGCCATGCGAGGCCGTAAATCTGAACATTAAAATCAACATCAAAATAGATTGAAATACGATGGGGTATAGCTAAATAGCTGTACCCCATTTTTATATTGACACTTTTTTGACCCGATTTGTGCATTTCGCTCTAAAAGATAATAGATAACCCTTTCCTTGCTTCGCTATAATTGGATGGATAGAAAACAATAACTGTTTTAATTTTTAGGATACAAATGTTTTCTACACTAAATTGAATCAACAAAACACAATCCGACAAAGGATGTCAATTTCTATGGCAAATTATGATTTAGTCGTTCTGATGATTTTGGATGGATGGGGTCTCCGCTTAGCTGAAGATGGTAACGCTATTCGTCTCGGCAACACGCCAAATTACGATAAATGGCAAAAAGAATTAGAATGTGCAGTGGTGGATGCTTCGGGCGAGGCTGTTGGCCTGGTGCCAAACCAAATGGGTAATTCTGAAGTAGGGCACCTTAATTTAGGCGCGGGCCGCATTGTCTACCAAGATATTTCCCGCATCAACAACGCCATCAAAAATAAAGAATATGGCGCAAGTCTAGGCAATCTGCTGGACTTTGCTAACTACAGCAAGCGAGTACATTTGCTTGGTTTGTTGGGGTTCGGTGGCGTGCATGCCCACCAAACTCATTTATATGCCAGTTTAGACGCACTCAATGAAATGGGTGCTGAAATTGTCGTGCATGTCATCACTGATGGGCGTGATACCCCGCCGAATAGTGCCATTGACGCGCTAAAAGAATTGGAAAGCTATATTGCAGACAATAATATCAATGCAGTCATCGCCACCGTCAGTGGGCGTTACTATATTATGGACCGCGACAAACGCTGGGAACGTACGGGTAAAGCTTATTCAGCCATTGTTTTGGGCGAAGGCGAAACTGCCGCGACACCAAGCGAAGCCATTGAACAATCTTATGCTCAAGATGTCACCGACGAATTTATTTTGCCAACTGTGGTTAATGGCGATTACACGATTCAAAATGGCGATCAACTCTTCTTCTTCAATTTCCGGGCCGACCGTGTCCGCCAAATTGTGCAAATGTTGACCACTGAAGACTTTGAGCCACGGGAACAGCCATTCTTGGATAAGCTCAATGTGGTCACAATGACTGAATATTCTGAGGCATTTCCAGTGAAAGTGCTCTTCCCCATGGAAATTGTTCAGAATACCTTGGCTGAAACTCTGTCTAAAAATGGTAAAGCCCAATTCCACATTGCCGAAACGGAAAAATATCCGCATGTAACTTATTTCTTCAACGGACGAAACGAAGATCAATTTGCGGGTGAAGATCGGGATATCGTGCCATCACCCAAAGTCGCGACTTACGATTTGCAACCAGAAATGAGTGCGCCCGAAGTCCGGGACACAGTGCTGGAACGCTTAGCTAAGCATGATGATAATTTCATCCTGATCAATTTTGCGAATCCCGATATGGTCGGTCACACCGGTGTACTTGAAGCCGCGATTAAAGCCGTCGAAACGGTCGATGGATGCGCCACGGAAATTGCCGAAGCAGTGATGGCTAAGGGTGGTGCAGTTATTATCACAGCCGATCATGGTAACTCCGAGATTATGTTTGATTATTCAACAGGAGGTGCGCATACTTACCATACCACTCAACCCGTGCCCCTCTTTGTAATGAGTGCTGATCATCGTTTTGTGCTTTATCCGCGTGGCATTTTGGCGGATGTTGCGCCAACTGTTTTGGATTTACTTGGGGTCGATAAGCCTGATGATATGACCGGTAACAGTCTGGTTAAACTGTAGTTAAGCCGCTTGAAATAAACGTTTTCAAAAGAATCGCTCTGAAGTCAGAGCGATTTTTCTTTACACCCAGAAATTTTGGGTGTAAAGTTAATTTATCGCATATATTGAGGGAGTACCATCGGTAACAGAGTTAAACAAAGTCGCAGGTAAATAAATCCCACACGCGGTAGAAATATTTTCGCCGGGCGCTGGCTTTTTAGTTAGGCGTCTTTTTTGTTTCCTGTTCACCAGCCAAACCTCATAACGCGGGCTCAAGATATTGTGCAGGGCGTGCCACTGTCTTGAGTTCATAACTTCAACGCCCGGTGGCTGGAGGAAAAAATTCCATGATTATTTATCTTATCTATCTCCTGATAGTGGTGATCGCTGTCTGGCTATTTTTAGGCTCTATTGGCTTCGTGGTTATTGGCGAAGAGCAAGTGGGTATTGTGGTGCGTAAATTCGGGAAATCTTTACCTCCCGGACATTTGGTTGCATTGAACAAAGAAGCAGGTTATCAAGCGGATACATTGGCCCCCGGTTGGTATCTTGGCTATTGGCGCTGGCAATATAAGATTCAAAAAGTGCGGGTCGCTGTTGTTCCGCAAGGCGAAATTGCACTGATTATTGCCGCCGATGGTGACGCCTTACCACAAGACCGTATTTTAGGGCGCGAAGTGAAGTGTGACAGTTTTCAAGATGCCCGTAAATTCCTAGAAAATGGCGGCCAAAAAGGTCGTCAACTGGGTATCTTAACCGCGGGTGTCTATCGGATTAACACTGCTTTATTTACCATCATTACCGCCCAGACAGCTCAGAATCACGGGATGTCGCCGCAACAACTGTTGATTTACAGCATTTCGCCCGACAAGGTGGGAATTGTCACGACTTTGGATGGTCACCCGATTGATGAAGGGGAAATTGCGGGACCAACCATTCCCGGCCATGACAATTTTCAAAGTGCGCAAGCCTTTATTGACAAGGGCGGACGTCGTGGTTTGCAAGAACAAGTTCTACTATCCGGTTCTTGGAACTTGAACCCGTGGTTTATCCATGTTGAGCAAGTGCCAATGACG
>JBNLCD010000093.1:0-13049 GCA_050303635.1 Anaerolineae bacterium | reverse complement strand
GGTATTAAGGCCAGCTGTTCGATGAATTTCAGAATTGTTCCACCAATTCACAGCGGCTTCTACACTATTACCGACATAACCATTTTCGCCAACTGCCGCACGCGCTGATTGTCCGTAATAGGGCCAACGATAATCATCAGACACAGCCCGTTCACGTGGATAGCGACCCTTGGCATCACGATGTAAATCATTGGGGACAGAGGGGAATGTCATCAAATAATTGGCTTGGTCGCGAGCCATGCGCGTCAAAATTTGATTGGGTTGCAAGGGCGCTACCCCGGACTCAAGTCGCCATTCATTTATGCCTGCAATCAAGGCGAGTTCTTCATCACTATAGTTTTCCAAATAGTCGGGTAAACGGGCCGTCGTCTCAAGGACAATCCCTTGTTCAACGGCTGAAGCAGGCACCTCAGCCACTGTGTTTTCTGGATTCCGGACCACTTCAACATAATCATTGGCAAATATGACCAGCGCGCCGTCATTGGTGGTCACATCTAAGCCAACACTCGAAACCCAACCATAGGCGGAATTGAAGGGAATCCGGTACCAATTTCCATCTGAACTAATGCCGTGAACTTTAGTAAGATCGGCTGGCTGAATCGTGCCCAAACGAGTATTATCTTTGTCGGGACCCTGCCGGACATTGAGCTGAATATCACCCTCTGTTGCAAATGTCGCTTCTAAACCATCAAGAGCAGTATCGAGCTGTTCCACTGACGTGACAGGCAAGACTGTACTCAAAGTACCATCCTCGCTTGTGCGGGCCCCGTGATTGGCTGGAATTTCAACAATCCCGTTTGTGCCGGACACAAAAATGGGTGAGTCACCGGATAATACAGCGACTGAGCCAGCCGGATCGACAATGATGTCGGATGAACCTTCTTGCATGAAAACGGAAATGGTATTGGTTGTGAATTCATATGTTGAGTTGCTACCATCTTCAATCAAAACTTCCTGACTGGTTGTCCCTCGATCAACATTGACAGACACTTTGTAGCCATCAAAATTTTGTTGAAGTTCATTGATCAGAATTTCAGTGTCAGCATAAATTGTTACACCTAATTCTTGACCCAAATAAGTTAGAGTCGCCTCACCAGTCCCGCTGGTGCGAATACGGTCACCAACACCAATAACCGTTTCGATATTGATACGAACCCATAAATCAGTGTTAGCGCGCTTTAGTTCAACATCGGGTTTGTCGACTTTGAGGAAGGCCACTACGTCGCTTTGCGCATAAGTTGGTTTGCTCATTGTGAGCAAAAATGGCAAAGTTGCAATAATTGGGATAATTAGGAGTATTGCCAATTTCTTCATAATTGCTTGATCCCTAATTTATGGATAAGTAATGTTTTGTTTGAATAGCATGGCATCATTTTAAGGAAATTTTAACCGTTTTACTATCAAATTCTGACCGTTTTCTAAAATCTTAATGTTTTTGTAGGAGTTTCATAAAAATATTATCGTTTCATAAGCTATTCTAAACGAATAATAAATGAACTTACTCTAGCGTGATGGCATGAATGGTGCCGCGCAAAGCTAAACTGCCTAACAAAATTGGAACAATCCCGAAAGCTAACCCCAAACTTAATAAGAATGTCCCAGAAAAAACAGATCCCATCCACAGCGGGGTAAATGTCCATTGCGGCAAAACTAACGCTGGTAAGACCCAAATAGTTTGAAATTCAGGTAATAAAGCCAAAAAGAGACCGACCGTCAGACCGCGAAACAATATTTGCATAATCATGCTAATGAGGCTGGCTTGACGGCTCGATTGAGATAATGCCGAAATTAACAAGCCCAAACAAGCCAGCGCATAGGTTTCCAACAGTGGCATAAAACTTAGCAGAAGCCACCACAAGCCCCATGTAAAAATAGCTTCACTAAACGGCACACTGCTTTGAATAGCCTCAATAACCACTAATCCACCGAAGAAAACAAGGCGGGTCAAGGTAATATAGATCAACGACGTTTCAGCTAACCACCATAACGCCGCCAATTTACCTAAAATAAGTTCGTGTCTTGCATAGGGAATACTGCGGAGGATATCCCAAGTGCGATGTTCAACTTCACCGGCAATCATGGCGCTGGTGCGATAGGGCATCGCTAACCATAGACGGGCATAGAGTAACTCGGAGGACAACCCAATGATGGGCGCAACCATAATTAAGATCATGTAGGTCAGGGTTGTAATCAGCGGCGTGTTAGCGACAGATAAAAATAAAAGGGTTGCCGGAAAGAAGATAATGGGTAAAAACCAAACGTTAACAAAAATATTTAAGGCTTGTTGAGCTAAGCGGCGAAAGCGATAATCCCACATACCACCCATTCGCAATGAAATAGCAACAAGCGGGGCCCGTGGTAAAGCCCAGTCGGGCAAGAATGAATATGATTTTTTGACCATAATGTAAAATACACTCAATATATTGAAGATAAACACTTACTTGATTTTATCTAATTTTATGTACAATCGACATATAGTTTACCTTGGCTGAGGAATGGATGTTCAAAACACCTTCTATTTGCTAGAACTATATCATGGTGTGAGACTGGCGTCAGACAATATCACATCAATTGGCTTTGAGAATAAATAATTTGCAGTGAGAGCGAAACCAAACTCCATGACTGATTTTAAAGTTTATACCCACGCCGAACGACCCGATTTACAACCCAACGGCGCCCAAGTTGCGCAAAAAGCGTGGTCACCGTTTATGCGCCATCACAAAATCATTAAACCACGCTGGCAAGAATTATTCACCGCTGTACCCGATTTTCAATTTACGATTTGCGATGAAAATGATCATGTTGTAGCGGTGGGCAATACTATTCCACTACATTGGGATGGCTCGCTTGAAGATTTGCCAAGTGGTTGGGATGATAATTTTGCACGCGGTTGGCAAACTTATGACGAAAAACTGCAACCAACAGTTCTTTCGGCAGTTTCCGCGGCAGTCGATCCAGCTATTCGCCAACGAGGATTGGGTGAATTAATTTTGCGAACCATGTTAGACATCGGCAAAAAACATGGCTTAGATCTTGGTTTGCTGGCAACCGTTCGACCTAATTTAAAAAGCCATTATCCGTTGATTCCGATCGAGGATTATGCAGATTGGAAGCTAGACGACGGTTCGTTTTTTGATCCGTGGCTACGTTTACATTATCGGTTGGGTGCAGAGCGATTAACTATTGCCCACAAATCGAAACGCATTGTAGATACGGTGGCGCAATGGGAAGAATGGACGGGTCATAAATTGCCCCAGGACGGGCAATATACCTTGCCTGATATGCTTATTCCTTTGGAAGTTAAGGGTGATGAAGGAATTTATCTCGAACCAAACGTGTGGATGCATTATGGCTAGGTAAATATATACCAAATATGTTTTTCTGATTGGTTAGAACTGCTTACAAGTCTTATCGAATCATAAAGCTTTATAATCAAACTTAGCCGAATACTCAACTGCCATAATCATCTCTATAAGTTATGATTTCTATACCGATAACTTCTCCTGTATCATCTAAATCCAAGACAATATCAGGACCTTTAAGATCTGGAAGAATTGTAGAGAGAATAATATTACGATGGACTTTTATTTTTCCAGTAGGCCTATTAGGTAATTTTAGAAACCCAATCTCATTGTCGCCAGATACCTTAAACTCAAACCTTCCAAGTAGTTTTTTCTCGGTCATTTTTACTCTCCTATAGGTTAAGGTATTCTCCCAATTAAAATTGTTTTGGCAAAAATAGTTATAGACCACCGAGCAGAGAGCGGGGGCCACGATAGAGTGGGCAAACACAGCGTTGGCATTCTTCCCGCTGACCTTGGCGATAAGCGGCGCGGAGTTCAATGGCTTTTTCAGCATTGAGGGCTGTGCTGAGTTGCTGGTTATCTAAATTGCCCCAACTTGGCAAAAAATAGCAAGGTTGCAAACTGCCATCCACATTCACAACAAGTGACGTATGCGGCGCGTTACAACGTGGCGCTTCAAATTGCGTAAGGCCATGTGGTTCAGCGAAATAATCATAGAGGCGGCGTAATTTCGCGGGACTTTCTTCAATGCGACCCTCCGCAAATTGAGTCGCATAATCTCGTTCCATCTGATTCAGTAAGGTATGAAACTGAGGTAGATCATCAGCCGTTAAGCCACCAAATGGATTTTTGACGCTCAGCGGAATTGTTTCTTTTTCACTAAAACGCGGACCAAAGGCATAGGGATTCACGGTATCAACCGCCAAGAAGCTGACACTTTTTGCACCGGCCCCTAAAGCCACATCCACAATTTGGGGCATTTGTTGATAATTAATCTGCATTAAGGTGGTACGGGTCGTGACGGGAATACCCGCCGCGCTGACAATCTGCATCCCTTCCAGAATCAAATCCAGTCCATCGACACCCCGAATCTGTTGATAGAGTTCGGGGGTTGCTGCATCAAGACTCACTGTCACCGCATCAATATTCTCAATAATCTGAGTGGCTTGCTTTTTGAGCAAAAGCGCGTTGGTCAGGAGCCAAACTTTGATGCCATTGGCGCGAAACTTAGCCGCAATCGTGGGCCATTCGGGATGTTGCATGGCCTCACCACCGGAGAGCAAGACCATTTCTGTACGTAGTTTTTGGGCAGATTCAACGAGATTATCAACTAAGTCCAATGACATGTTGCGGCGCGGTGCCTGCCAGATATCGCACATCGCACATTTGCTGTTACAACCGTCCGTCAAATAAAGTACCATCAGCGGGAGAGTCCGCAGATGATCAGAAAATAGATTCGGCAAATGCTGTAGATTACGAAGTTTCATAAAGACTAGCGCTTATAATCTTGAATATAATCTGGTTCAGGAATACCAGCGGTCAACTTGGGATCGGCTTCAGGCGACATAAACTGCAATTGAGCTGGAATAACCCCTGCCCAAACGGGTAAAGCATAATCTTCATCATCATCACCGGGAGGGCCCGTGCGAATCTTGGCTGAAGCATCCTCAATATTGATTTTCACAAATTGCGTGCCATTGACTTCTTTGGCAGAAGGCTTGCGCGCATCTTCCCAGCGTCCGGGAATCAGTTGATTCGTAATCGCTTCAGCGGCTTCAAAATATTCGGTTTCATCTTCAATAAGATAACCCCGCCCGAAGAGGACGGCGGAGCGGTAGTTCATTGAATGATGGAATACTGAGCGCGCTAAGACCAGACCATCCACGTGGGTGACTGTAATACAAACTTGATTGCCTGCCGAAATGTGCTTAAGCATTCGACTGGCAGGCGCACCATGCAGAATAATACTATCGTCAATACGCGCATGGATGGTGGGAATCACAAATGGTTGACCATCAACCGCAAACCCGACATGGCAGATGAGGGCTTCATCGACAATGGGATAGATGGTTTCGCGATCATAATCACCCCGATAGGCGACTCGTTTTACTTTGTTGCGTTCCGTAATTTTAAAATTTGTCATGAACTAACTCCCCACAATTTGGTTAAGCATCACTCCATTAAAGAGAATCGCTGAGCCTGACACAATGGCTAATCTAAACCAATCAGGTAGGACAATGTTATTTTTTGAGACGCGCAATCTTGCCATATTCATTAATGGCGTGCGTTTCATGTGTCTTGGCATCGTTCTTTTCAATAACCATACGCGTTTGAGCCAGAATTTGTTCAGTATCAATGCCATGCGCTAAGCAAATTCCAATGGCTGTCACAAAAACATCGGCACATTCTTCAGCAATATGATTCATGTCTGTACCAGCTTCGGCGGCTTCAATTAGTTCGCCGACTTCTTCCTCAAAGACCCGAATAGTGGTCGGCAATTGCGGCGTGACATCAAAGCGGGCAAAAAATTCTTGCGTCGATTCAATTAAACTTTTGAGCGTATCGTCAATTTGACGGGGCATAGGTGCTCCTTGGGTGTTATTTAGGCAAGTCCGCGGCTGGAATATCGGCAAGTAGTGGATTTTCGGCATCCCGACCCGATAAAATTGGATTGGTTACGCCCCACGGCATATTTACGGCGGGATCATTCCATAATACGCCATATTCATCTGTGCTGTCATAGTAATTGTCGACAAGATACATCAGCGTAGCCGGCGTTAAGCTCACAAAGCCATGTGCTACGCCAATGGGAATGAATAACCCGATTTCATTGGTTTCGCCCATTTCAATCGTTTGCACCGCTTTATAGGTTGGGGAGTTAGGTCGCATATCGAATAAAGCCGCGCGTAGGGTACCAAAAGGCACATACCAATAATCAACTTGGCGGTGATGATAATGTAGGCCGCGCAAAACATTGGCTTGTGAATCGGAGCGATTGGTTTGGATATTATCCCAACTGCGTTGTGGAAACCATTCTTTGCGAAAGGTTTCGAGAAAGCGTCCGCGTTCATCCGCATAAGACTTGAGTTGAACAATTTGGACATCTTGAATCAGGTCAGATTCTTGGATAACTGGCATCAATTTATTCCTAATGAGTGAAATTTTCATTACTGAGGCATTGTACCTTGCCACTGATTTGAAACCAACCCCAAGCCACCGCTTCTCTGTTCATGCTTGCCAGAGAACCCAATTCACTCGTACAATCGAAGATAGGAAATGAATTTTAGGGAGTAATCTATGGATCAACCACCTATTCTGTATGATCCAGATAAAGTTGATCAGCTTGATATACCACCATTTTTGCGTGAGGTCATTAAAGATACACGCGAACGCGTGGCTGTGCGGATGGCCGAAGTGCCATTATCAGGCTTAAGTGCGCTATCAACCATACGTCGCCGCCCGGTACCTGTGGCCGATGTATTAAGAGGCAAGGATCTTTCTTTAATTGCTACCGTCAAGCGCTACGAAATTAATGGCAAACAACTGATTGATCCCGAACGATATCATCTTGTTGATTTGGCACGTAATTTTGTTAGTGCAGGGGCATCGGCAGTTTCAGTGGCTACCAATCCCAGATATTATGTTGGTGATTTACATGACTTAGCTCTGATTTCAGGGGAAGTTAAAGTGCCAACGATTCGTCAGGATTTTATTTTTGATGAATATCAGGTTATTGAAACACGAGCGTCTGGGGCCGATGGTCTCATCCTCATTGCTTCAATGTTAGGGCAACAGCGCCTGCGGAATTTATTGTCCCTTACGCAACGCCTGCGTATGACAGCAATTGTTATGATACATAATGAGGAAGAATTAGAACGAGCCTTGGAGCTTGATCCACGGATTATTGGTATCAACAATCGTAATTGGGAAGATTTTTCTATTAACTTAGAGCGTACAATGGAACTTTCCAAGCGGATTCCGCGTCATATTGTTACGATTAGCTTCAGCGGTATTAATTCACCGGAAAAATTGCAATATATTGCACAAAGTCGCGTAAATGCTGTATCAATTGGGTCGGAATTAATGGGAGAAGATGACGCATTTGATACAGTTCAACACTTATTTTCACTGATTGAAAGTGATCCAACTGACCCCTGGGAAGATTTATGAAAAAAATAGTTGTACTGGTTCTCATACTCACAATTGGACTTGTTGCCTGTAATGATCCTGATAATGGAGCACGGCCCACCGAAGATGGGGCCATTTTATCAGGCGTAAACGATATGCCCAAATCACTGGCAACAGTGTGGATTTCACCCACACCTGTTGAGGTTTTGGGTTCACCCACCCCTGTACCTTATACAGCAACACCGACTTTAACCCCAGAACCACCTGAACCAACATTTACTCCAACGGCGGTGGTTGGTATTTACATGGGCGAGTTAGATGAAAGTGGCACACCTGTTGTCCGAAACTATCCACCACCGGATATTCCGGTTTTGGTTGCGGAACAAGAAGACGTACCGAGTGTGGTTGTCGTTCCGCCGGGTAATGGATCAACTGGTGGTACAGGTGATAGTGGCGGGAGTATCGTCACAGATAGTGGTTTTAGTCCAGATGATTGTGATCGTAGTATTATCGACCAATCCTTTATCAATGCCTACAACCTAAATCCCACGGTGGCTCAAATCTTAGGGTGTCCGCTGAATGGTGGCGAAGGTGTATTTTTAGTACAACAAAGTTTTGAGCGTGGCGAATTGATTTGGCGCAATACGGGCATTATTTATGGTTTTCCCAGCACCGGAACCTATTATGCGATTCCGGATACGTGGACAGAAGGTATGCCCGAGACCGACCCTAATCTCAATCCACCACAAGGTTATTCACAACCAATTCGTGGATTTGGCTTGGCGTGGCGTAATAATCAAACCCTACGCGATGCTTTGGGTTGGGCCATTAATGCCGAAAACCAATATGCTTCCTATGTGCAAGAATTCCAAGGGGGGTATATGGTCATAGGTGGTAACCAACAGGTCTATGCAGTTATTCCTAGCCAATCACGCTTCTATGGCCCGTATGCTAAATAAGATAACCAAAGAGGCGGTGGGATGCTGTCGCCTCTTCAATTTGCTTATTCAGTAACTTCGCTGAAATCATCTTCAAAGACATCAACAAACATTACTTCTACAATATCACCCGCATACTGCATTAAGGCTTGGCCAGCGGCGACCCCTTCCGTAGAACGCATCGCTGAATCGAGACTATTTTGATCCTCAAAATAGAATTCTAAAATCCGATAATAAGGAGAATGTCCCTGTGGATTCATTGGATTGCCAAGAACCATATTTGCTTGCTGGCGCTGGATACCTTCCATTTTTTCCAGCAAGGCTAAAGTTTTGACATAACCAGCTTCAAAAGTGTCAACAGCCTTTGGATGTTTAAACATGATCATTAATTTAACCATAGCTATCCTCGTATGATTGCAAAAAGTGTAGATTTATTATGGCGGAGAAATAGCTATAACGACAAGGGTGGGCGACCTCATCCAGCTTCGCTGACTTCGTCCGCCCCGCAGTTACCCAACGCTAACCGAACCCCAATTGCCTGCCTGCGTTCAATATGTTAATATGCCGCATGTAAACAAATTATTTTCGGCAGAAATAAAAAGGTAGAGTCTATGTCAAGGTCGGCCTTAGGCGGATTTATTTTAATTAATATTGTCGTGTCATTAGGTGTTGTTTTTGGCGCACTCTTCTTATGGGATACCTTAAATGAACCATCCGAAGACGGTGACCCGGTCATTCCAGAAGCACGGCCCATTGTGATTACGACCACACCTCTACCGGGCCAATTGCCAGCCTCGGCATTGCAAGGCACTATTGATGCACAATCTACGCAAATTGCGGCCCTGCAAGCCAACCCACCAGCAAATAGCGGGACTACAAGATCAGCCCCAACGGCGATTTCATCAAATGGTGGTAATAATAACGATGACAACCCATTGCCGACGATTCCTTCAACTGCCCTACCCGATGGCGTGCCAACTTTACCAGATGTTGTATTCACCTTGACACTTCCCGCCGCCAGTGGACAAGATGTGACAAGCGTCCCAAATAATTCAGATGGTGCGATTGCCACAGATGATGAATTTCCGGGGTGTGAGCGATATACAGTTGTTTCTGGCGACACTTGTATTGCCATTGCAAATAAGCTCGATGTTGAAGTCGAAGAATTATTAAGTTTGAATGGACTTGATGAAAATTGTTTCTTGCAAATCGATGATCAACTATTGATACCGGGTGCACAATGTAGTGTGCCGCCAACCGCCACGCCCACATTAACGCCAACCAACACGCCCTTTGTCATTGGGACATTTGCCATCACCAATACGGCTTTACCAACCGCCGTTGATGCGCAAGTTCAAATTTTGAGCGTCAGCAATTATGGCGACGTGGCCATTGAACAAGTTGAAATTGCTAATTCGAGCGATGCGGTTGTGCCGTTGCGGGATTGGACATTGAGTGATGCGCAGGGAAATGAATTTGTTTTCCCCGATTTACTTCTGCAACCGGGACAGAAAGTGATTGTTTTCTCATCGTCCGGCTCAAATACACCGGTCGCCCTTTATTGGGGGGAAAATTCACCGGTATGGACATTGGGTGAAACCGTTGTCTTAGCGGACGAATCAGGAGAAGTTCAATCGGTCTTTACTGTGGGTGATGCACCAATTACCTTGCCTTAAAACATAGACAAGATTTCCAAGCTTTTGTAAAAGCTTGACTAAAACTTTTAGGAAGATGATTTCTAACTTCTTCCTAAAAGTTTTTTATTTTGGATAGATTGAATTATTTCTGAAATTCAGCCCACGATTGTTGGACAAAATCATTCATTTGTTGGCGGAAAACATCCGCATCGAAGCGCAGGGCATTTTCACGACAATCAACAGGATCATAAGCGTTTGCATCGAAGTTTTGCAGAATATCCATCAAGACTTCAACACTTTGTTCCTCAAATAAAACCCCTGTTTTACCATGAATGACGGTATCTAATGCGCCGCCGGCTTTATAGGCAATCACCGGACGGCCAGCCGCTTGAGCTTGGACCGGGGTAATACCGAAATCTTCATAGCCGGGGAAAACAAAAGCTTTGGCTCGTGCAAATAGTCCCGGTAGATCTTCATCGGGAACATAACCCAAAAATTCCACGGTTGGACCGGCCATCGCTTTGAGGCGTTCTAAATCACGACCAGTGCCACCTACTTTAAGAGGTAGATTGAGACGGGTGCAGGCTTCGACCAGCAAATCCACCCGTTTGTAGGGAATGATGCGGCCCAAGCTCAGGAAATAATCTTCAGTTTCCTCAACAGGCACAAAACGTTCTTTCACTTCAACAGGTGGAAAAATAATAATCGAGTCGCGATTATAATATTTCTGGATGCGTTCTTGAATTTCGGTGCTGATCGCAATAAATTTGTCGACTTTTTGGGCGGCACGATAATCCCAGCCTTTGAGACCTTCGATGATAGGGCGGAGTGCTAAGCGAATCGGCGCGGGCACATTTTCGCGGGCCATATAAGCATCATATTGCCAAACATAACGGGTGGGGGCCAAACAGTAACAAATATGCAATGTGCTGTCATCGGACTTTAAACCGTGACAGAAGCCGCTTTTATTAGAGAGAATGACATCATACTCGGATAAATCTAAACCGTTCCAAGCAAGGGGATAAAATGGCAAGAAAGCTTGGTGTTTCTGATGAATCATGGGCAAGCGGTCAATCCAGAGTTTGTGCATATCCCATTCACGCCAAGTAGTGGGCATTTTTTCTTCCCAGAAAATGCTGGTATAGAGCGGACTCTCAGGATACATCGCCATGAAAGTCTCCAGCACATCTTCAGCGCCACCCTTTTGATTTAACCAATCATGCACAACTGCTAATTTCATGCACCTTGCCTCAAATTCTTTGCGTCAATTAATCCGCTCCACACTCTAGCGAATGGGATGCTTTGAGGCAAGTGCGAGTCATCAGAATTATTTACAATAAATAATCATAATCAGCCATTTGTGGTTCTTTAGAATCATCAAATCCGTTTTTCAATAAATCCAAAGAAGTGAATACTTTATCCGTTTCACCATAGAGATGATGAAATAAGTTATGGAGGAGGGCTAAATGTTTTTGCCTGCTTGTTCTCGCTAAATCCTCTAAATCATGACTTAAGCGATGCGTTTCACGAGCCAAATCTTCTTTACGATCAAGATGACCACCGATGATTCCAGCTTCTATGAAGTAGCTCCAAGGTGTACGAATGCTAAGATATGAATCAGCCGTAGATCTGAAGAGCATCCAAATTGCCAAAGAGCTTGAATCATCACCTTTTGAAATTTTCATCCCAAAGATACTTTCGAGTGTTTCAAGAAGTCCCTGGTAATAATTAGAAAAATCCTCATGCAGAAAGTCACGCCGACGAGTTTGGACGAAAACGTCGATAAAAGCTTTATAGTCGTAGTTTTTTGTCGTCATGCGTTAGCCAAACAGTAAAAACAAAGCTAAGCCGCCGACAATCGAAATCAGAGCATTGCCAAATGTGCTAAAGACAAAAAACAAGGTAGAATTCATTTCTTTCGAAGTGTGAGCACGCCGTTGGTCGTCATTACCGCTATTGGATAGCATCATTTGATATTTACCACTGCGGACAGAACTCCAACTACCAAAACCACTCATTAATCCAAAAACCAACACAAAGAAACCAATTAAGGCCCAGAATGAGCCAATATTGGATAAGGTTAATCCACCTTGAACCAAACTAATCACTATGGCAATACCGATCAAAACAGCTTGGTCGCGTAAAATCTTTTTGGTCAGGGGATGATTTATAACTGACATTATTTAGCTATCCTTTTACTAAAGTAAAATGCTAATTATAGTTACTATAGTTATATTTACACATAATTTGATGGCGCAAGGATACCCCAATCATTGGGAGATCTGATCAATATTGAAAATACGTGCAACTTAAAATATATTGATGGGTCGATATGTTGACATCAGTCGAGTCCACATATCAACATATCAATGTAAATTTGATATATCCAGCAAGTTTTTACTCTTCAGGATTAGGTTGGTAACTGCTATATGGCCAAGCTTCAATTGTTTCAGCTAGCCCGAGCTCAATGGGTTTATTCAACAAATCCGCAACACGATTAGATACGGCATAAGGACTCGCTAAATTTTGGGTATGATAGCCGTCTTGCCAGAAACGGTAAATGACTTCGCCCCACGCCGGGTTAAATTGCGTAATGGCATCAATCAAGTCCGGATGATGATTCTGAATAGCTTCACAAAGTTTTGTTTCACTGACCTGCTTATATTGTTCGACCCACACATGGTAATCGCGCTCAGCTTCGACTTCAATCACACAGTGGATTGCATCGGGTAACACGACATAACCCCAGAGTTGTCCGGCTAATTCTGCTGAAACTTCTTGAATAATATTTTGGGCAAGTGTGGCGAGTGGAGACTTCCCTAAAAAGGGAACTTGGTTGTGGGTCATGATTGCGCAGGCAAACCGAAAGGGTTCATCGGGGTCAATTTCACGTTGATAAAAGTCCATTAAATCTATCCTAACCTTACCAAAACGACATTTTCTCAAGTTCCTAATTATCGGTGATATTAGTAGATTAGGAAAGTATAGGACCTGAAAAATAAGAGGAGATTTTGGGGAATAAAAAAACCTCCCTCAATTTG